>CAYGPA010000019.1:0-24329 GCA_964351535.1 uncultured Planctomycetaceae bacterium | reverse complement strand
GGGCGAAGCGCTCGGCGATGTCGAGCTGCGCCATGATCTTCAGGCGCGAGATCAGCGCGGGCAGGATCGCGCGCGGGGCCGGCATGGCCTCGTGCAGGCGGCCGTCGACGCGGAAGCGCACCATCAGGCGCTCCTCGTTCGGCTCGACGTGGATGTCGCTGGCCTTCTCCTTGAGCGCGCGCAGCAGCATCACGTTGACGAACTTGACCGCCGGGGCCTCCTCGCCCGCGAAGGTCGACTTGTCGATGTCCTCGGTCTGGTCCTGCTCGACGCGCAGCTCGGGATCGCCGACGGAGTCGAGCAGGTCGGAGACCTGCTTGCCGCCGGTGTCGAAGACGCGATCGGTGACCTTCTTGATCGAGTCGGGCTGCGACAGGACCGTCTTCACGTGGCAGCCGGTCATGCGACGCAGGTCGTCGATCAGCAGCACGTCGTACGGGTCGCTGACGGCGATCGTCAGCACGTCTCCGTTGCGCGTCAGCGGCAGGATCCCGTGCTCCTGACAGGTGCCCACCGGCAGCAGCTCGAGCGCCAGCGGGTCGGGGCGGACGCGCGTCAGCTCGACCGGCGGCACACCTGCCGCCTGACCCAGCGTCGCGAGGTATCCAGACTCCTCGAGAATGCCCTTCGAGAGCAGGTTCTCGAGGATCGGTCCGCCCGCTTCGCGGGCCGCGGTCCACTCCTCGACCGTGACGAGGCCGGCGTCGATGAGCAGACGCCGGATCTTGCCGGAGACGCGTACCATGAAGTTCCAGGAGTTGGGGGCAGGGGGCGATCAGGCCGCGCGGATGAGGGAGCGCAGCTCGCTGGGGTCGGACACGGAACGCTCGGCGTCGTCGATGCGGACACGGCCGGCGCGGACGAGCTCGCACAGGGACTGCGCCATCGTGCGCATGCCCAGTCGACCGCCCGTCTGGATCTGGGAGTAGGCCTGGTGGACCTTGCCCTCGCGGATCAGCGAGCGGACGGCGGAGTTCGCCACCATGATCTCTGCCCCGAGCGCGCGGCCGCGCCCCTCGGTCGTCGGCAGGAGCTGCTGGCTGAACACGGCCTCGAGCGAGAACGACAGCTGCGTGCGCACCTGCTGTTGCTGGTGCGGCGGGAAGACGTCGATGATGCGGTTGACGGTCTGCACGGCGTCGGACGTGTGCAGCGTGCCGAAGGTCAGGTGGCCGGTCTCGGCCAGCGTCATGGCGGCCTCGATGGTCTCGAGGTCGCGAAGCTCGCCGACGAGGACGAAGTCGGGGTCCTGACGCAACACGCTGCGCAGCGCGTTGCCGAACTTCTGGGTGTCGCCCCCCACCTCGCGCTGCGTGACCATGCAGCCCTTGTGCTGGTGCACGAATTCGATCGGGTCCTCGATCGTGACGATGTGCCCGAAGCGGTTGACGTTGATGTAGTCGATCATCGCCGCCAGCGAGGTCGACTTGCCCGAACCGGTCGCCCCGGTCACGAGCACGAGTCCCGAGCGCATGTTGCAGATGCGCTCGCAGGTCTCACGCTGCAGGCCGAGCTCGTCGAACCCGAGCACCTCGTTCGGGATCAGACGCAGGACGCACGCCGTCGAGCCCTTCTGATAGAAGACGTTCGCCCGGAAGCGTCCGTAGTCCGTCAGCCCGAAGGAGCAGTCCAGCTCGTAGTCGCGATCGAGCTTGGCGATCTGGTCCGACGTCAGGACGCTCGTCGAGAGCCTCCGCGTGTCGTCGGGCCCCAGAGGCGGACACTCGACGGGAACCAGCACGCCGTCGATGCGAATGCGCGGCGGCGAGCCGGAGGAAATGTGCAGGTCGGAGCCACCCTTGCGCACGAGCAGCGCAAGGAGTTCTTCCATGGTGATCATCGAGCCACTCCTGGGGGGTCGGGTAGGACCGGAATGGCTCTGGATCGACCGCCCCCCGCCACCGACTGGAGCCAACTGCCCGGGAGGATCCACGCGAGCACCCCGCGACCCCACCCCCACCTCACGAAGGGAACTTCTTTCCGACCCGCCCGCACCGCCCGGCGCCCCCCTCCGGCCCGAGAACTCTGCCCCGCACTCTCGGCCGCCAGGCGCCCTTTCCCTCAGGCGAACTCTGCCGCGAAGCGATCTCTGCCGGAATCGAGCCTTCTCCGCGTCAGCACGTCCCCTCACCGGCGAGCCGCGCCCCGGAGCGCCGGATCGAAGGAGTGGGACTCGCGCATCTCTGCTCGAATCGAGGGAGCGCGGCCGGCCCGGGCCCTCGATTCCGGCAGAGTTCGCATCTCAGCCGCGACGCACCGCGAGAAATCCGAGGAGTCGTTCGCAACCCACGCGGTCTCGCCCGGTCCATGGTCCGTGAAGCACAGAACTCGAATCGAGCAGCTGCGGCTCGACCGTCGGTCGTGGGGTGGGTATCGGCCCGGGGCGGGGCGTCCGCGGTCCGGACGGGCCGGGGTGCCGCACCGGCCCCGAGCGGACTTCCGGGAGCGCTTTCCGCTGCACGTCACGCTGCGGATTCGACGAGGCCTGCCGAGCCTGCGGCGACCTCGGCCCTATCGCGTGCTGTGCGGTGCGTTCGCGTCGGGGTGCGAGAAGGTCGGGTTCCGCGTCGTGGAGTACTCGGTACAGACCAACCACGTTCACCTGCTGGTCGAGGGTGCGGATCGCGACCGCATCGCGCGCGGCCTGCAGGGGCTGTGCGTGCGCATCGCGCGCAGGCTCAACAAGCTCTGGCTGCGGTGCGGTTCGGTCTTCGCGGACCGCTACCACGACTCGGTCCTGCGGACGCCGCGGCAGGTCCGTCACGCGCTGGTCTACGTGCTGCAGAACGCGCGCAAGCACGGCGCGCGCTTCGCCCGGGTCGATCCCTACTCCTCGGGTCCGTGGTTCCGGGGCTGGACGCGGCCGCCTCCGGTCTCGGCGCGCTTGCCGGCGCAGGCGCCGACCGCCGACGCCAGGACCTGGCTGCTCACGCGCGGCTGGCGAAGGCACGGATCGCTCGCCTGGAGCGAGGTCCCGCGCGCCGACACCCGGAACCGCGGACGGCTCGCGCCGCCGCAGCCGGTGCGCAGCCGGGCCGACCCCGCGCCGACCCGCAGCAGCACGATCCGGGAGGCCGCTGCGCCGTGATGGACCACGACGCAGGCGCAGCCGGGGCTACGCCCCGGAACCATCTGCGCTGCCCCTGTGCGGCCGGGGCCGCGACGGACAGCGCAGCCGTCGGTGTCCTGGGGCGCGCACCGTGGACCGGGATTCTCGAACCAGAACCCTAGTCGTGGTCGTGCTTCTTGCCCTGGGCGGACAGCACGCGCTGCTGCTCGGCGGCGGGGACGGCGGAGTAGTCCGCGAAGGACATCGTGTAGAAGCCCTCGCCGGCCGTCTGGGACTTCAGGTCGCGGTGGTAGGTCTGGACGCTCGCGAGCGGGACGTGCGCCTTGATCACGGTGACCGCGCCGTTGTCCTCGTTCCACTGGTCCATGACGTGCCCGCGACGCTGGCTCGTGATGTCGCTGAAGATCGTGCCGGCATCGTCGGTCGGAACGTGGATCAGGAGCTCCATGACAGGCTCCAGCAGGACCGGGCCGGCCTTCTGGAAGCCGTCCATGAAGGCGCGCGCTCCGGCCAGCTTGAAGCTGGCCTCGTCGGAGTCGACCGCGTGGAACTTGCCGTCGTAGACCTCGACCTCCACGTCGACCACTTCACCGTCGACGAGGACGCCGTGCTGCACGATCTCGCGCATGCCCTTCTCGATGGCCGGGATCAGGTTGCGGGGGATCGAGCCGCCGACGACCTTGTCGCTGAACACGAAGCCGGCCCCCTGCTCGAGCGGCTTGATGCGGACGAAGCACTCGCCGAACTGGCCGCGGCCGCCGCTCTGCTTCTTGTGGCGGTGGTGGCCTTCGGCTCCCTTGGTCACGGTCTGGCGGTACGCGATCTTCGGCGCGTGCGTGACGATCTCGACGCCGTAGCGCCGCTTCATGCGCGCCTCGACGACCTGCAGGTGCAGGTCGCTCATGCCGTGCATGACGAGCTCGTGCGTGTCGGGATTGACGTCCGCGCGGAAGGTCGGGTCCTCGGCCGTCAGCTTGCCGAGCGCCTCCCCGATCTTCTGCTCGTCGGCGCGGCTCTTGGGCTCGACGGCAACCGTGACCATCGGCAGGGGGACCTCCGGGGTCACCACGGCATGCAGCGTCTTGCCCGCCTCCGCGAAGGTTTCCCAGGCACCGACGTGCTCGACCTTGGAGAAGCAGACGATCTCGCCGGGCTTGGCGGTCTCGATCGCATCGCGCTTCTTCTTGCCGACGGAGCGGAAGAGGCCGCCCAGCTTCTCCCCGCGGTCGGGGGAGCTCGGCCCCTGGATGTGCTCGTGCGCCGACAGCGTTCCGCGCAGGACCTTGGCCATCACGATCTTGCCGACGTGCGGATCCGAGCGAACCGCGAAGGCCACGCCGCACAGCTCGCCCTCGGGGTTCAGGTCGACCTCGTTGCCCTCGACGTCGAGCACCGGATCGAACGCCGGGTTCGGCGCGTACTCCGCGAGGAACGTGAGCATCTCCTGCATGCCCAGTCCCGACTCGGGGTTGATGGGGAAGATCGGGATCAGGCCGCCCTTCGCGATGGCGTTCGGAATGTGCGTGTGGAGTTCGTCGTCGGTCAGCTTCACGCCCTCGAGATAGCGCTCCATGAGCGCCTCGTCCTCGCAGGAGTCCATCACCGCGTCCATCATCGGCGAGCGCCACTCGCTCTCCTGGTTGCGCAGCGTGCGCGTGAGCGAGGAGAACCCCGGGCCGCTGGCATCGGGCACGAACAGCGGAATGGCGCCGTCGCCGAGCGCCTCGCGCAGGGCTGCGACGACGGTCGCGAAGTCCGCGTTGTCGACGTCCACGTGCGTGACGGCGATGGCCCGGCCACGCCCCATCTGCAGGGCGGCCTCGAGCTTCTTCCGCAGGTTGAAGGTCACGCCGCTCGAGCAGCTCACGACGCCCATCACGAGGTCCGAGGCCCACATCGCGGCCTGCGTATCGGCGACGAACTCCGGATACCCGGGCGTGTCGAGGAACGTCCAGCAGTGCCCGTCCTTCTCCGCGTAGACCGACGCGAGCTGCAGGGTGTGCCCCTTGTCCTGCTCCTCCGGCTCCGTGTCGCAGATACTCGACTTGTCTGCGACCGAGCCCTTGCGGGCGGCGGCTCCCGTCATGTGCGCGAGCGCGTCGACAAGGGTCGTCTTCCCACCGCCGGGGTGGCCGACGAAGGAGACGTTGCGAATGGCTTCGAGGGCGTTGGTCATCGCGGGTCCTCGTACTGGCGCCGAGCCAGGCGCCGGGGGTGAATGGGGCGCGTCATGTTACGCACTGGGCCCGTCCACTCGCAACGTGTTGCGCGGGTGGACGGGCCCGTGAAAGGCGCCGCAGAGGACTCGCGCCCCGGGTTCGGGGCCGGCGTTTCGCGGAGGTCGAGCGGCGAGCTCCGGGCGAAGTCCGGGCGAACTCCGGATGAACTCCGGATGAACTCCGGGCGAGCCGGAGCCGTGGCGCGAACGGAGCAGCCGGGGACGCGCGTGGAGCGTCAGGTACCGGGCTGATGGACGACGATCTCCACGCGGCGGTTGCGCGCCTTGTTCGCGGAGTTGTCGTTCGGCGCCACGGGGTCGTACTCGCCGTGACCCGCGACGACGCACTGGCTGTCGTCGATCCCGGTCTCCGCCACGAGGAAGTGCAGCACCTCCATCGCACGCGCCAGGGACAGGTCGCGGTTGGTCGGGAAGGAGGACTTCTTGATCGGATCGGAGTCGGTGTGCCCCTGGATCCAGTACTCGGCGGAGGGGTACTCGCGCCCGAGCGTCGAGGCGACGGCACGCAGCGCGGACTGCCCCTTGCTCGACAAGCTGGCCTTGCCGGAACCGAAGGTCACCTCCGAGGGAATCGAGATCACGACGCGACCGTTGCGCGTGCCGTAGCCGATGCCGAACTCGTCGAGCTCGGCGAAGCGCGGCTCGTCCGGCTGCGCGGCGGGCATGGAGGACATCTCGGCGAGCCGCGCGTTGGCTTCGAGGACCGACGTCTCCAGCGAGTCGCGCTGGTACTCGAGGTCGCGCAGCTGGTTCTTGAGCTGTGTGCGCTCTTCACGCAGCAGCCGGATCTGGGACTCGCGGTCGGCCAGCGCGCTTCGGTGCTGGTCCTGGGTCACGCAGCCCGTGGAGAGGGCGGAGAGCGCCAGCACACACAAACAGGCCCGGCTTCGAATCGTGTTCAAGGGATCCCCCTCGGCTTCAGGTCGGCTTCAGGAACAAGGACGGAGGTGGACGGCAGAGGGCCCTCAGGGCCACCGCAACCACTCGCGTACATCATCCCAATAGAGGAGCACGATTCCAATGCCGAGGGCCAGGTATGGGCCGAACGGTACGTACCTTCCCGCGATGCGCGCCGTGGCCAAGGCCTTGCCCGGACCGCCCTTGCGGCCGCGGGCGCGGTCGCGCTGGCGGATCACGAAGTAGAGCCGCGCGATGTTGCCGACGCCCGCGATCGAGGCGAAGAACGACGCCATCACCAGGGCGATCAGGACGCGCGGACCTCCCAGGAAGCCTCCCGCGGCCCCCATCAGCTTGACGTCTCCGAGGCCCATCGCGTCGCGGCCGAAGGCCACGCGGCCCAGGAGCCCGATGCCGTACAGCGCGCCCGCACCCACCGCGATGCCGTAGAGCGACTGCATGACCGCGTCGCCGCGCGTCATGGGTGCCAGGGACTCGCCGGCCGCGAAGGCGCGGGACAGAGCGGACTCGGCGTGCAGCTCGGGCACGGCCAGCGAGAGCACCGGGGCCAGCAGCAAGCCGCCGATGCTGACCTCGTCGGGGATCTCGAAGAACTCGAAGTCCACGAACGTGGCGACGACGAGCCCGCTCAGCACGAGCGTTCGCACGAGGACCACGCCGAGGGAGTCCGTCGGCAGGCTCCAGGCAGCCACCACCCAGAGGAAGGCGGTGAGGAGCTCGACCAGCGGGTAGCGCATCGGGATGCGGACCTCGCACCCGCGACAGCGCCCGCGCTGCAGGGCCCACGAGACGACGGGAATGTTCTCGCGCCACGTGAGCTGCCGGCGGCAGCCCGGGCAGAACGAGCGGCGCGGCTTGCTGACTCCCAGGTCGGGCCGCGGCAGCCGGTGGATGGCGACGTTCAGGAACGAGCCGACGAAGAGCCCCATCGTCCCCCACCAGACGAGGAAGAACTCGCGCGACAGGCCGAACAGCATCAGTCGGCTCCCTCGAGCTGGTCCCACGAGAACTCGACGAAGTCGACCCAGGGCGGATCCCAGGTCTCCGACGGGTTCACCGTCAGCTCGATCCAGAGCCGCAGCGAGCGGTCGTCCTCGAGGGCCGCGGGGTGGTCGACGCCGCGCAGCGCCTGGACGGAGAGGCTGGGCACGTCGTCGGCGGGCACGAAGCGCACGCGGTAGTCGCCGCTGCCCGCGCGGCCGCCGACAGGGGCGTGGGCGCGCCAGCGGCGCACCCCGCCGCGGGGAGGAAGAGGTGCGGACAGCACGGAGAACGTCAACGGCTCGCGGAGGGGGTTGGCTTGAGGAGGATCGATGACGAGCGGCGCTTCGTGGGCCAGGAGTCCCGCTCCGCCCCCTTCCCGCAGCCGAAAGATGCCGTCCTCCTGGGTCGAGGTGACCAGACCCGCGTTCCGGATCCGGCCCCCGGCGACGAGGAGCAGCGGCCCCGCCACGCGGATCTCGCCGCGGACGATCAGGTCGCCGCCGGCGACCAGGACGGTCCAGCTGGAGGGCGACTCCGTGACGCTCGCGAGCCAGTCGGTGAGGCTGCGCGGCGCCCCCGCCGTCGGCTGGATCCAGTCGGGCGGTCCGGCCGCGTCGCGGATCAGCGCGCCGTCGATCTCCATCAGGCCCTGGGAGCGCAGGACCACGAGACCGAGCCCCGCCTCCAGCGCGCACTCCGCGCCCGCGGGGAGCGTCAGCCGCGTCGCGCGCACGTCGCGGCGGTCCTCCTCCGCGCCGAGCACCACGGCGCCGTCGACACCGTCGCCGGCCGCGCGCGGATAGCGCACCTCCACGCGACCCGTGCCGCCCCACCAGGCGGCTCCGTCGGAGCCCGGGACGCGCGCGGAGGACGCGCTGGTCGGATCGAGGAACGACTCGCGGAACGTACCGCTGCGCGCCGGACTCGGACGCTCGGCGACCTCGAGGACGTGGACCTGACCGGGACCGAGCCCGCGCACGAACGGCCGGTTGCCGCCGAGGTCCTGCAGGCCGAAGCGCGCGGTGTCGAGGCGCAGCTGGTAGAGCCCGGGCTCGAGGGGAAAGACCGGACGCAGGTCGAGCCGCATGCCCGGGTCGGTCGACGCGAAGCGCCGCTCGCGGTTGTCGCGCAGCAGCGCGAGCAGCGGAATCGGCTGGCCCAGCTCGGGCTCGGGCCGCATGGCGATCACCGGCTGCAGCACGAAGTCCTCGGCCGCGACCGTGGAGGGGTCGACGGGTTCCTGACCGACGATCTCGATCGCGTCAGTCGGTCCGATGCGCTGGCTGCCCTCGCGCAGCTGCAGCGGCAGCGGACTGCCGGGTGTGCGATCGACGAAGAGACCCCCGGGGCTCTCCGCCGTGGCCGTACGGAACGTCCAGACGAGCGTACGATCGAGCGGCGCTCCGCTCTCTCCGCGCAGACCGTCCGGCCGCGGGAAGCCCGCGAGCACGGCGCGATAGGTCCGTCCCGGCCGAAACCCGCCGTCGTCGAGATCGGGCGACAGAACGGGGGCGGGCACGAAGCTGACGCGCCCGCCCGAGACCTCCAGCGCGCCGCGCGCGCGCTCGCCTCGGGGACCGGTGATCGAGACGCTGCTCGGCGTCACCGAGGACCGGTCGAGGTCCTCGGAGAAGTGGAACACGATCGCCTCGTTCAGGAAGACCGCCCCGGCGTCGACGGGTCGCACCTGCTGAAGCGTCAGCACCCGCGGAGCCTCGTGCGCCGGAGCGCAGCTCGCGAGCGCGAGAAAGAGCCCGAGCGCGACGGCGCCAGGCCACGACGCGCGGGCGTCGCCTGGCGAGAGCACGAACCACGCGCCGACAGACCGGGTCACGCGCCCATTGAGCACTCCCGCCGGCCCGGAATCCACCCCGCGCGCGCCGCGAGCACGCCCCGACCCCCGGCTCAGTACGCGAACGGCAGGCGCAGGAACCGGAGCGCAGGCTGCGCGGAATCCAGCGTCAGGCCCTGACCGAGCGTGTCCACGTCGAACAGCACCTGGAAGCGCAGGAAGCGATGGTCGGTGCCCGTGTTCAGCGCCGCGGCGTCGGGCGTGAAGGCCAGGGCGGGAGGCTCCTGCGGCAGCCCCTGGGAGGTCGCGGTCGTGGCCTGGAACAGGACCTGGATCGAGGCCGAGTCGGGCAGCCTGTCGCGCACGCCGTCGGTCTCGACGCCGAAGAACGTCGTCAGCACCTCGGAGGTCAGCGTTCCGGGAACGACGAACGAGCTCAGCGACGGGCCATCGGCGGAGACCGAGAGGCGCACGACGCCCGCCGCGGAGTCGAGGGCGGCGGCCACGATCGTGAAGTCCTGCCGGTTCGAGGCGTTGCCCGTCTCGCGCAGGCGCAGCGTGAAGCGCTTCAGCAGGCTCGGATTCGCGAGCTGCGCGGCGGAGAGGCCGGCGGCGCTGGAGACGAGAACGCGGCCGTCGAGCGGGTCGATGAACGGAACGGCCGGAGCGACCTGCACCAGGTCGGGTCCCAGCGCCGGAGGCGCGACGGGATCGACGAGTCCCGCCGTCGTGAGGACGCGACCGGTGAACGGGTCGGTGCCCCCGAACGAGAACGCGGGACTCGTGAACGTGCCGGTCCCGACCTGGAAGCCGCCCTGCCCCAGCGGAATCCACGTGGACTGTGCGCGCGAGCGCTTGCCGACCTGCGGAATCAGCGGACCGATCGGGCGCGGCTGCGTCAGCTGCGAGAGCATCGCGCCCGGCGGCATGAGGATGTCCGCGAGGCCACTCTCGGTGTGGAGCTGGACGAGACCCGGTCCGCCGTCGCCGCCCGCGCCGATGCGGAACCCGATGCAGTTCACCGGAGTCGCCTCGTAGCACGCGTCGAAGTTGGGGCGCTCGCCGATCGTCGTCGCGCCTCCCGAGTTGCCGATGCCCGAGCCGCCCTGTCCGCCGGTCGCCAGGATCGCGAATTTCCCGGACGTCAGCCCGGAGAAGTCGAGCCGGCCCGCGGTCTGCACGATCACGTGCCCGCCCGAGCCGCCGCCCCCTCCCGCGGCGATGAAGCCGCCTCCGCCGAGGACACCGTGGCCGCCGAAGCCTCCGCGCGCGCGGATCTGGCCGCTGCCCGCGAACACGACGTCCCCGAGAGCCACGATCAGGACCGAGCCGCCGCCGCCGCCCGCGGCTCCGCCCTTCATGTTCGTGCCCTGGTTGAACGGCACCGGCGGAAACACGCAGCCCGCGCCGCACTGCACTCCGTCGCCGGCCCCGCCGCCGCCGGAACCCGCCGAGAGCTCGAGCAGCTCGCCCTGCTTGATGATCCCCGTCGCGGCGTCGTAGCGACGACCGAAGAAGTCGTTGGTCGCGTCGGAATCGCTGAACGGTGTCCCGCCGCGCAGTCCGCCCTGCGCCCCCACGGCGTCGTAGTGGCCCATCTGCGAGCCGTCGAGGGCTCCGTTCTCTCCCGGCGTGTTGCCCGGATCGTGACCGTCGAACCCCATCTCGGCGTCGAGCCCGAGCAGCGTCTGATCGAAGAACTCCGCGCCGCCGTTGGTCCGCTGATCGGGACCGAAGCGGCCGCCGCCGCCGCCGCCCGGTCGGTACTGCGGTGCCGAGGCGCCCCAGCCGGATTCCCCCGGACCGCCGCCGGCGCCGGGCTGCTGGAAGGGGCCATATCCCGGAGAGCCGCGCGGGCTCGAGGTCGTCGTCTGGGGACTCGAGTCGCCCCCGTCGCCGCCTCCGCACTGACCGGGCGAGCCCGCCTCGGGCATGGCCGCGGTGCCGACCGTGTTCGCGCCGAGGTTGCCGTTGCCGCTGACGTCCAGGAGACCCTCGATGCGCACCGTCCCGGAGGCGTAGATCACGAGCGGGTTGGGGCCGATCCCGCGCACGACGGCGCCCGCCGGAATCTCGAGGTTGCGCACGTCGATCACGCCGCCCACGACGGGCAGGTCGAACTGCGGCACGAAGTCCGGGCCTCCGCGGATGGTGTCGAACGAGGTGTTGACGACCTCCACGTCGACCGTGGGAACGCGCCAGTCGAACGTGCCCGACGGACCGCCCGTGCCGGGGAACGAGAACGCGGCGCCCAGGCGGTCCGCGCCCCACTCCGCGCGGGGCTCGGGGAAGACGGCCAGCAGGTCCTCGGTGGAGCCGGCGGCGGTCCCACCGCCGCGGAACTCCTCCAGGTACTCGTCGGCGAACGCCGCGGGGCTCGCGTCGGCGGCCACCAGCGCGAAGGAGTCCTGCGGCACCAGGTTGGTCTCGCCGATGAGGTCCTCGAGCTGGGTCGTGATCACCGCGCGAATCAGCGTGTCCGCGGGCAGCAGGCCGCGCGGCTCGAGGCGCAGGCGCGAGCCGGTCACCGTGCAGTTCGCCTCGAGCTCGACCGAAGTCTGCAGCGCCCGCCAGCCACCGCTCGCGTCGCGGTACTCGAGCCGCGCGGTCGCCGGCCCGATGTTCGCCAGCGACGGCAGGATCGGCTGGTCCAGGACGACGACGAACGCGACGCGCGTGTCTCCGGCGCTGTAGAGGTTCAGCGGTAGCGCCGTGGGAGGCTGGATCGAGACGACGCCCGTGACCGGGTCGCGCTCGAAGTAGTGCCGGCGACTCGAGTCCCCGCCCAGCTCGACGTAGCAAGCGCGCAGGTCACTCGACCCCGTCTCGCGCACCACGGGCGCGGGCGGCCCCGGGCGCTCGTCGTAGAACAGCTCCGTCGGGTCGCTGGAGTCGGGCGTGAAGAACTTGCGCGTCTCGCTGAAGAGCAGCGAGCCACCGTCCTGCCCGCGGACCGACAGCGGGTTGCCCGGGCTCGCCGCGGCGACCGAGAGCTCGTACTGCAGGCCCCCCGGGCGGAACCCCGCGTCGGAGAAGTCGGGCTTCGTCGGGCACAGCGGCTGGAACGAGACGGTGCGCGGGTCGAGCAGCGTGAACGCGCCGGCCACCGGGACGCCTCCGGAAGAGGCGATCCGGATGGTGTTCAGGCTCACGGTGGTGAAGTCGACGGGCTCGGAGAACTCGACCTCGATCGAGCGGTTGATCCGCTGGATCGACCCCTGCGCGACCGAGACGCCCACGACCCGGAAGGCCGGCAGGCCTCCGCCTCCGCCCCCCCCACCGCACGAGAACGCGGCTCCCGCGAGCCCGAGCGTCACAGTGAGAACGACGCGGCGATACGGGTTGCGCATGACGACCTCCCTACTCGCGGTGCGAGTGCGGCGGTGGACCGCGGAGCGGCCCCGGACAGGTGAGCCCGGCCGATCCCTCGTCGTGGGACGGGACCTGGAGCGGGCGGAAAGACCCGGGAGGCCGTCGGGAGGAGGTACTCCTCGAGACGAGACGACCGCGCCCCGCGACTTCCATCAACGAGGAGGTCGCGGGGCGCGTGGAATCGATCATGTCGCTCAGTAGGCGAACGGCAGGCGCAGGAACCGTAGCGACGGCTGCGCCGAGTTGAGGCTCAGGCCCAGATCGTTGGTGTCGATGTCGAAGAGCACCTGGAAGCGCAGGAAGCGGAAGTCCGGGCCCGAGTTCAGCGTCGAGATGTCGGGCGTGAACATCGGCGTGACCGGATCGACCGGGAAGCCGAGCACGTCCGCGGTCGTGGCCTCGAACTGGATCTCCACCGACGCGGTGTCGGGCAGGGAGTTGAGGACTCCGTCGGTCTCGACCGCGAAGAAGGTCTGGAAGACCTGGGCGGACACCGTGCCCGGCGGCACGAACGCGGTCAGCGCGGGACCCGAGGAGGACACCGTCAGGCGCACCTCGCCGGCCATGGAGTCGATGCTCGCCGCGGCGATCTCGTAGTCCATGCTGTTGGTCGCGTTGCCGGACTCGAAGAGCTGCAGGACGTCGCGCTTGAGCAGGCTCGGGTTCAGCATCTGTGCCTGCGTGAGGCTCGCCGAGTCCATGACCAGCGTACGGCTGTCCGCCGGGTCGATGTACGGCAGCGTGGGGGCCGCCGACACCATGCTGGGACCGAGGACCGGCGGCAGGATGCGGTCGACCATCTCGTTCGTGGTCAGCACGAGCCCCGTGGTGGTGTCCGTCCCTCCGAACGAGAAGGTCGGCGACGTGAAGCCGGGCATCATCGAGCGGAACCCACCCTTGCCGAGCGAGATCCACTCGGACTGGGCGCGCGAGCGCTTGCCGACCACGGGGATCAGCGGGCCCTCGGGGTCGGGCTGCGTGACGTCTCTCAGGAACGTGCCGCCCGGGAGCAGGATGTCGGCCATGCCGCCCTCGACGTGCAGCTGCACGACACCCGGGCTGCCGTCCCCTCCGGAACCGCGCAGGAAGCCCAGGCAGTTCGTGGGGTTCGGTTCGAAGCACGGGTCGCCGGTCGGGAAGTTCTCCTCGCCGAACTGGTTGGCACCACCGGCGTTGTTGCGTCCGGCACCGCCTTCGCCGCCGGTCGCGATCACGGCCAGCCGGCCGCTGTTCAGACCGGAGAAGTTGATGCGCCCGGCGCTCTGGATGATCACGTGGCCGCCGGAGCCGCCGCCGCCGCCGCCGCCGAGCCACATGAAGTTGCCGATGGACTCGCCGTGTCCGCCGAAGCCGCCGCGTGCGCGGATCTGGCCGTTGCCCACGAAGGTCACGTCACCCAGCGCGATGATCCGCACGGAGCCGCCGCCGCCGCCGCCGGCGCCACCTTTCTGGTTGGTCGCGGGGTTCCAGGGCGGCGGGAAGACGCACGTGGCACCCGGGCACGAGACGGCGTCGCCACCGCCTCCACCACCGGCACCGGCGGAGAACTTCAGGAGCTCTCCCTGCGTGACCGTCATCGTCGTCGTGTCGAACTTGCGACCGAAGAAGTCGTTGGTCTGGCTGCTGTCGGTGAACGGAAAGCCGCCCACGAGGCCGCCCTGCGCGCCCGGAGCGTCGTAGTGGCCGGTCTGGGTTCCGTCGAGGGCTCCGTTCTCGGGGCCGCCGGCACCCGGCGCGCCGGCGGAGAAGCCCATCTCGACGTCCAGTCCGATGTAGGTCTGATCGAAGATGTCGGTGCCTCCACCGGCGTTGACCTGGTCGGGTCCGAAGCGTCCGCCGCCGGCACCGGCTCCGCGACGGTTGTCCGCGGCTCCCGTGCCCCAGCCGGCTTCGCCGCCACCGCCGCCGCCGGCGGGCGCCTGGAACGGACCGAAGCCCGGATCTCCGGTGGGCGAGGAGATGGTCGTGAGGCTGCTGGAGTCCCCGCCGTTGCCGCCGCCGGCCTGGCCGGGCGAACCTGATTCCGCCGTGTTGGCCGTACCGACCGTGTTTGCGCCGAGGTTGCCCTCACCGCTGACGTCGATCGTGCCCTCGATCCGGACGGATCCCGAGGCGTAGATCGTCAGCGGGTTGGGCCCGATGGCGCGCAGCAGGGCGCCCGGAGGGATCTCGAGGTTGCGGACGTCGACGACGCCGCCGACGACCGGCAGGTCGAACTGCGGCGTGAAGCCCGGACCCCCGCGAATGGTGTCGAAGGACGTGTCGAGGATCTCCGTGTCGACGGTCGGAACGCGCCAGTCGAAGTTCCCGCTGGAGCCGCCGGTGCCCGGGAACGAGAAGGCGGCCTGCAGCGTGCCGGCGCCCCACTCGGCGCGCGGCTCGGCGAAGGGCACGACGCGGTCCTCGTTGACCGTGGTGTTGAAGTTCTCGATGAAGTCGTCGCCCAGCGCCACGGGGGGCACGGTGGTCGCAGCGATCGCGAAGGAGTCGAGCGGCACGAGGTTCGTCTCGCCCACCAGGTCCTCGAGCAGCGTGGTGATCACCGCGCGAAGCATGGTGTCGCCCGGCAGGACGCCCACGGGCTCGAGCCGCAGGATCGCGCCCGTTCCGGCGCAGTTGCCGGTCAGGCGTACACGCGTCTCGACCGGGCGCCACGTGCCCGCCGCGTCGCGGAACTCGATGCGCGCGGTGGCGGCGCTGACGTTGCCCGCCAGCGGGCTGATCGGCTGGTTGATCGCGAGCACGAACGCGACCCGGGTCTCGTTGGCGCTGTACAGGTTCAGCGGCACGGAGAGCGGCGGGTTCACGGAGATCGCGCCCGTCATCGGATCCCGCTCGAAGTAGTAGCGGTTGCTCGGATCGCCGCCGACTTCGATGTAGGAGGAGTTCATCGCCGTTCCGCCGACCGGCCGCACCACCGGGGCCGGAGCTCCCGAGAGGGTGTCGAAGAAGAGCTCGGTCGGGTCCGTGGAGTTCGGCGTGAAGAACTTGCGCGTCTCGCTGATCACGACCGGCGTCCCGGCCCGGCTGCGGACCGCCAGCGGGTTGCCGGCGCTGGCGGCGATGACCGCCAGGTCGTACTGCACGCCTCCGGGGAGGAAGCCGCCGTCCGAGAAGTCGGGCAGCGTCGGGCAGAAGGGCTGGAACGAGATCGTCTTGGGATCCACCTGCCGGAAGGTGCCCGCGACCGGCACACCGCCCGAGGAGGTGATGCGGATCGTGTTCAGGCTGACCGTCGCGAAGTCGACCTCCTCGGTGAAGGAGATCTCGATCGAGCGGTTGATCTTCAGCGTCGCGTTGTTGGTCACGGAGACGCCGTTGACGCGGAAGGACGGCAGCCCGCCTCCGCCCCCGCCGCTGCTGCAGGCAGTGACGAGAGCGGCGGAGCCGATCAGGCCGAGGAGGAGGCCGGTGTGGAGGGAGCGGGTACGCATTGCAGGCTCCAAGGTCGCGTTGGGTGCGGTGAGGAGTGGGTCCGGAAGCGAGAGGACGTGGGACGAGCGGGGTCGCGAACCTCTACCGGATCGCCGCGAGGCCGAAGCCCTGCAGGCGCGGAGTGAGACCGCTGAAGGGGTTGGAGACGAGGGAGATCCGGGTCTGCACGTGGCGAGCGCCGTCGACGTCGTCGATCGCGTCCTTCCACGAGTTGTCGCCTCCGTTGAAGAAGGTGACGCTGAAGCTCGGACCGTTGTTGCCGTACATGTCGAGGTTGGTCGCATCGCGCGACGCGCCCGAGCCGGCGCTGGCGTCCGCCACGGTGTCGGCGCCGCGGAAGGCCAGCACGATCTGGGTGCCGGTCGGCTGCGCGCTGGGGCGCGGCTCGACGGCCGGCGGTTGCCAGTTGGCCTGTCCGGTGGTCGAGCCCGAGTCGAACCAGATCGTGTGGACCACGCTGACGCGCACGACGAAGTCGACCTGGCCGAAGTAGAACGAGTTGTCGCGCGGCGGAGTCGGCAGACCCGGAGGGGTCGAACCGGGGCTGTAGCCGCCCTGGGCCACGACGTCGTTGTCGGGGTCGACGCGCTGGATCGTGTTGGTGGTGTCGACGCCGCCGGTCGAGAACGCGCGGAACTCGGGACGCGGGGACGTGTTGAGGACCAGCGCGATCTGGAATCCGTTGAGACCCACGGCCTGGTCGTCGGGGTAGCAGCGGAAGTCCATCAGGAGCGGCAGGCCGATGGTCGGAACCTGTCCCGGCGGGTAGATCGCCGGCGGCGCGGGAATGCCCATCAACTGATAGAGCACGGGCATGTCCGCGCCCCCACCCTGGGGACCGCCGACGCCGAGCTCGGTCGTGTCACGCCAGGTGAAGAACGTGAACTGCTCGGGCGGCACGTCCTCGTTGATCGGCCACGGCATCATCGTCGTACCGCTGGGAGCCAGGAAGGCGTTCAGCGGGTTGATGCTGTAGCCGAGCGGACGCGGGTGCATGATGACCGCGTTGTCGAGCAGGTTGTTGTTGTAGACCGTCAGGATGCCGGAGTTCGGGTACAGCGGCAGCAGGGCCATGTTGAGCGACTCGTCCGGAAGACGGCGCGAGTGCCCCACCGAGATCTGGTACTCGGAGAAGTTGTCGATCGAGACGACTCCGGAGAAGGGCGCCCAGTTCAGGCCCTCGACGTCGAGGTTGAAGCCCGTCTCGTCGAGCAGCGGGAAGCCCAGGTCGGGATACCGGTAGATCGTCATCATGTGGCTGCCGAACGGCGACAGCGGGGTGGCGATCGACTGTCCGAACGGCGTCATGGCGCCGGTCGTCAGCGTTCCACCGTCCGCCAGCGCGCCGAAGCGCGTCAGACCGCGCGGCTTCAGCTCGGTCGCCGCCACGTCCAGCAGGAACTGGCCGCGGAACTCGGGCGCGCCGTCGCCGTCCTGGTCGTCGTTCCCGAAGCGGAACACCTGCCCGAACGTGTCCGCGGTCGGAGCGAACGCGCTGAGCGTGAACGGCACCTGGGGCAGGTCGTTGACGAGGGCGTTGCCCGCCAGGTCGGTCACGCCCTGGGCGCCACCGATCAGCGTGAAGAGATAGCTCTCGGCGGTGCCGTTCACGTGCGGCATCTGCACGGTCGGGACGAAGCGGTACTCGAGCAGGTCGAGCGAGCCCTGGACGCGGCCGACGATGTTCTCCTGCAGCAGGTCCAGCGTCGGCGACGGCGGCTTCGTGACCGTCATGGTCTTGAACGCCTCGAAGCGGCCCGGGTCCATGGGTTCGCTGAAGCGCACGAGCGCCGAGGCGAAGGGCTGGACGTCGCTCGTGGGCGGGCTCAGCGCCTGGGGCGAGAAGCTGACGAAGCACGCGGGTACGTCCGACTCGGCGGGCTCGAACGGCGCGAGGAACAGCCCCGGACCCGGCAGCAAGTCTCCGGCGTCGCCGGCGCGCAGGCGGATCGGGACGTTCGTCACGGTCGTGCTGCCCGGCGGCGGCGGCGGCAGGTTGGCGAGGATCTCGCCGATCGCGGCTCCGACGCGCACGACGTCACCGATCTCGGGCGCGGCCACGCAGGGGGCGGCCTGGAACTGGAAGTCGACGAGGAAGTCGGTCGTGGTCTGCTGCTGGACCAGCGTCACGGTGATCGCCTGCGATCCGATGACATCGGGCGGCGTGGTGTCCGGCAGGAACCCGTTGAACGGGTCGGGCGGCGTGAAGCGGCTGCCGCCGGAGCGGAAGTCGCGCACGATGTCGCGGGTGTTGGACGCGGGATCCGTGGCGCCGTTGTTGCTGAAGTCCAGCGGGTGGGCGGTCGTGTTGGTCAGGACCTCGAACTGCCCCACCGTCAGATCGACGCGCGTGGGCAGGCGCAGGCGGACGTTCGGCTGCTGGCGATCGAGCGCCTCGGGCAGGCCCACGGTGTTCACGTTGAGCGGCTGCGTGGCGGCGAGCTGCTCGAGCTCGGAGACGGTGAAGTCGACGATCACGCGCGTGGTCCGGAACGAGTCGACGAGACCGTCGCCGTTCGTGTCGGAGCCGTCCCCGTGGTTCGGATCGGGGATCACCCGCGCCTCGAACGGGCTCGTCGGCGGGTTGCCGGTGAACACCCGCACCGTGTTGCTGTTGATCGTCGATTCCTCGAGCAGGTCGTCGAACACGAGCACGAGCACCGAGTTGCGCGCCGTCATCGTCAGCGGCGAGCTGAAGGGCTGGATCGACTGCAGGTTCTGCGTGGAGCGCGTCAGCGCCGCACGGAAGGCCGGGTCGACCACGCCGTCCTGGTTCGCGTCGAACGGGTGCAGGATCGTGAGCACCTCGACGCCCGTGACCGAGTTGCGATCGAGCCGGAAGTCCACGCCGTCGGTCTGGATGTCGCGCCCGATCACCCAGTCGCGGAAGCGCAGCGTCGACGTGTTCCCGTCGGTGTCGAACACGTCCACCAGGCGACCCCAGGCCGTGTCCAGCAGGCGGATGCGGCTGGCGCTGCCGGAGAAGTTCGACTCCACGACGAAGTTGGTGCCGTCGTTCTTCGTGAGGATCGACCCCAGGGCGGAGCTGCCGCCGCTGCTGCCGCTGCTGCCCCCGCCACAGGCTGCGAGCCCGGCCGCCAGGGCCAGGGCGAGCGGGAACGAGGTCCGGGAGCGCAGGGACCGGATCGAGGAGGGACGTGCGTGCATGGGATCGAGCGAAGCCGAGGCTTCGCTGGGGTGCTTGGGGCGAGGGAACGGACGGCGGACGCTCGACTCTTGCGCCAGCCGCGGCCCCGTTGGAAGGGGGCTTGCGGTGGGAGCGGACGCGATGGTTCGAGGGAGTTCCAACGGGTGATTATTCGCCGCCCTCTCGGGCGGGTCAACGACGGGACCGGAAGGCCGGTCCGGACTCGCCCGCGATCCAGAGAAAGCGGACGAGGACGGCGGCCAGAGCGACCCGCGCGGTGCCAGGGAGGCGGCAGTCTCGGGAGGACGGGACCTTCGGCCTCGGTATCCGTACAAAGTCCATGCCGTCCGCGCTCGGGCGACCCGAAACCTGGACAGGATCGCCCTGTCCCCCCTGGAGGATACCTGGGACGGCGAGGCCGCGTTCGGCACGGCCCCACGGCTCCTGAGCGCAAGTGCACATCCGCTCCTCGGCCGTGCGGTTGCCGATCCGCCGAGCCCGGGAGCGGCTCGGACGCGCCCGGGGGCCCCGAGGGCCCCCCGCGCCTTCCCCGGGATCCTCCGGGGGGGCTCCGGCGCGGCTGCCCGCCGCCCGGATGCGCGGGGGAGCCCCGGGGAGCGTCCCGAGGCCCCGCCCGCGGGCCGCGCGGGCCCCGCGATCCTCAGCGCGTGGCTGCCAGGCCGAGCCCGGAGAGGCGCGGGGTCTGACCGGACGCCGCGTTCGAGACGAACGTCGTGCGCACCTGGACGAACCGAGCTCCATCGAGCTGGTCGATGTCGTCCGTCCACGTGCTGTCGCCGTGGAAGAACGTCACGGTCGCGGTGCCGTTCAGGATCAGGCCGAAGGCCTCCATGTTGCTCGCGTCGCGCGCGGCCCCCGAGCCGGGCACGGTCTCGACCACGGCGTCCGCGCCGCGGAAGGCCAGCGACACGCCGGTGCCGAGCGGCTGGTCACCGGGGTCGGGCTCGACGACGGGGTCGACCCAGTCGGCCGCGCCGGCGGCGGCTCCCGAGTCGAACCACATCGAGTGCGCCACGCTCACGCGCACGACGAAGTCCACCTGCCCCGTGTACACGACGTTGTCGGTCGGCGGCAGCTGCTGGCCCGGCGGCGCCGAGAACGGGTTGTAGCCGCCCTGCGCGACGAGATCGTTGTCGGGGTCGACGGTCTGCGCCTGCTGGGACGCGTCCACGCCGCCGGTGGAGTAGGCCCGGAACGACGGCGTGGGGAAGACCGTCACCGCGGTCGCGAGGCGGTTCGACCCGACGGCCTGGTCGTCGGAGTAGCAGCGGAACTCCATGAGCAGCGGCAGGCCGGGCGTCGGTACGTTGCCGCCGACGTAAGCGGGCGGAGGGATCGCGACGCCCGCGAGGATCGCGAGGATCCCGAGGTCGACGCCACCGCTGTTCGCCCCTCCCCGCCCGAGCTGGGTGGTGTCGCGCCACGTGAAGTAGCGGAACTGGTCGGCCGGCCGATCGCGGTTCACCGGCCACGGCATCATCGTCGTGCCGGTGCTGGCGACGAAGGACTGCAGCGGGTCGACCGTGTAGCCCAGCGGCCGCTCGTGCACGACCGTCGGCGCGTGCAGGTGGTTCTGGGCGTAGGCGGGAGAGAGTCCCGAGGCCGGGTACATCGGCGCCAGGCCCGTGGCGTCGGGCGTCTCGTCGGGCAGCGCCCGCGAGTGCGACAGCAGCACCTGGAACTCGTCGTAGCGGTCGAGCGACACCAGCCCCCCGGCGGGAGACCAGTTCAGGCCCTCGACGTCGAGGTTGTAGTGGGTCTCGGTGAACAGGTCGAAGCCGAGGTCCGGATAGCGGTAGACGTGCTGCAGGTGACCGCCGAAGCCCGAGAGCGGGTCGTTCAGCCCCACGGCGATCGGCGTCGTGATGCTGTAGGTCGGCTGGCTCGCGTCGGCGACGGCTGCGAAGCGCGACACCGCGCGCGGGACGAGCGACTCGGACGCGGGGTCCACGAAGAACTGTCCGCGCATCTCCGCCCCGCCGTCGCCGTCCTGGTCCACGGTCCGGAAGTCCAGGCCGACCCCGAACGTGTCGGCCGTCGCCGCGATCGGGGCCAGCGTGAACGGCACCGCGGGCAGGGCGTCGGCGAGCGCGTTCCCCGACAGGTCGGTGATCGTGTCCGCGAGCTGGACCACGTAGGTCTCGGCCATGCCCGAGGCGTGCGTCAGCGGCAGCGTCGGCTGGAACTGGAACTCGTTCAGGTCGGTGGCCGCCCGGACGCGGCCGACGATGCGCTGCTGCAGGCCGTCCGCGACCGCGCCGGGAGCGCGCACCAGGCCGAAGGTGGAGAGCGCCTCGAAGCGCGCCGGCTCCATGGCCTCGGAGAAGCGCACGAGCACGGAGGCGCCCGGGAGGACGTCGGCGTCGGGCGGCGAACCCGCCGCCGGCACGAACCGGACGAAGCACGCGGCCGCGTCGCCCTCCGCGGGCTCGAACGGCACGAGCATGCGGCCGGAGCCCGGCACGAACGAAGCGGCCGGGCCGGCGATGCGGCGCAGGCGGACGTTGGACACGGCCGCCGAGCCCGGCGGCGGCGGGGCGGCGTCCTGGGTGACCTGCGCGAGCACGCCGCTGGAGAGCTCCAGGACGTCGCCCGTCTCCGGCACGGACAGGCACGCGGGTTCGGCGAAGAGCAGGTCCACCTGGAACGCGCTGCCGACGGCGTCGAGCGCCGTGACCAGCGTGACCTGCACGCCCTGGCTGCCGATCACGCGCGGCGGCGTCGAGTCCGGAAGGAAGCCGTTGTCGGGATCCGGCGGCATCAGACGGCCGCTGCCGGAGCGGAACGCGCGGACGACGTCCAGCGTGGCGACGGTGTTGTCGGTCGAGCCGTTGCCCGAGAACGCCAGCGTGTGCTGGGAGAGGTTGCGCAGCACGTCGAACTGCCCCACCGTCAGGTCCACGCGCGTGGGGATGCGCAGCATCGCGTTCGGCTGGCTGCCCTGGTTCGCCTCGGGGAGCCCGACGAGGTTGACGGAGAGCGGGACCTGGGACTGCTGGCGCTCGAAGTCCGAGATGCTGAAGTCGACGACCACGCGCGTCGAGTAGTGCTCCGCGACGCCGTTTCCGTCGCGGTCGAGCACGTCGCCGTGGTTGCGATCGGCGAAGACGCGCGCCTCGAACGGCAGCGCGGGCGGCAGCCCGGTGAGGACGCGCAGCGTGTTCGGGCCGACCGATCCGGGCTCGAGCAGGTCGTCGAAGCGCAGCACGAGCGCCGAGTTGCGCGCGACCATCGTCAGCACGCCGCCCCCGCCGACGTCCTGGACGAGCTGCAGGCCCTGCTCGAGGCGCGGGAACGCAGCGTCCCAGCCGGGCGAGTCGAAGCCGTGCAGCACGACGAGCTCCTGCACGCCGGTCACCGGGTTCTCGCGCAGCTCGAACGTCGTCCCGTCGCTCTTCAGGTCGCGCCCGACCACGAAGTCGCGGAAGCGCAGCGTCTCGACGGCGGTCGTCGGGTCGCGGTCGTACACGTCGACCATGCGCCCCCAGGCCGCGTCGAGGAGCTTCATCGACGTGGCGTTGCCGCCGCGGCTCGACTCGACCACGAAGAACGTCCCGGTCCCGTCGGGATGCGGCAGCACCGCGCCGAGCGCCGAGGCGGAGGATCCACTCGAGCTGCCGCCGCCGCAGGCCGCGAGGAGGACCAGGGAGAGGCTCGCGAGAGCGAGCGAAGTTGCACGAGGAGCAACGGATTCTTCGAGGCGCGCGTTCATCGCATCCTCCTGGTTCGAACGTGGGACGTTGTTGCGAGGTTCGTGAACCAGGAGGAACAAAACCCGTGCCGAGTGCGTCGACGACGTCCCACGCGTGTTTGCGCGTCGACGAGTGCGCGCTCACCGCTCGCTGCACGCGTGCGGTATCGACGCGCGTCCGATCGTCGGCGTCGAGCGCCTTCGAACAGCGCGACGTTTCCGACGCGCGCTTCGTAACCGCGCCGAAGGAACGCGGTATCCGGCGACTGCGGTGTCGTCACGGACGCCGGCGGCCGGCCTCGAAGTCTCCGCGCTACGAGGGCGTGACCGGGCGCTGCGCGCGCGCGGCGCGTTCGAACCCGAGAGTGCGCGCCTGCATCTCGTCCTGGAAGAAGACCAGGTGATCCGGTCGGATCTGTCGCACGGCGCCGGAGTCGGGCTCGTGGAAGTTGCGCGACGTGCTGCACCCCACGAACGCGGCGGGGATCTCCTGCGAGCAGTAGCCGCAGTGGGCGCGCACGGGCACGCGCGAGGCCAGCTTGAACTTCGGCTTCACGTGCCGCGCCTCGGTGCGGGAGATGCACGTGGGGTTGGGGCACGGATTCTCGCCCGACTGCACGTCGTAGAGCCGCACCTCGACCGTCCCCGGCTCCAGGCCGAGGTCGATGCGCCCGAGCAGGAAGCCGAGCAGCGCCATGCGGATCGGCACGCCGCGCGCGGACTGCTTGAAGTAGATGCTGCGCGGGTCGGAGTCGATGTCGGAGCTGATCTCGTCGCGCCGCGGCAAGGGGTGCATGACCACCGCGTCGCGCAGGGACTCGGCGGCCATCTCCTGCTTCCCGAGCTGGACGTAGCGCGAGGTCGCCTCACCGCCCTGATAGCGCTCGGTCTGCGGCCGCGTCATGTACAGCGCATCGACGCGGTCGACCGAGAGGCCCTTCGTGTCGGTGAAGAGGCTGAGCTGGTGCGGCTTCTGCGGCGTCAGGTAGACGACGTCGCTCTCGCTCGCGAGGTCGCCGAGCCGCGAGGCGTCGGCGCGCACGGGCTCGACGCCGAACTCCTCGCGCAGGCGCTGGAGCACGTACGGAGGCAGCTCGAACCCGGGATGCGGCACCAGCACGATGTTCGCGCCGAAGCGCGCCAGGGCGCAGACGAACGAGTGCACCGTGCGGCTGTAGCGCAGGTCACCCGACAGGACCACGTTGACGCCCTCGATGCGCCCGCGCTCGATCCACAGGGTGTAGAGGTCGCAGAGCGTCTGCGTGGGGTGCTCGTGGCTGCCGTCGCCGGCGTTGACGACCGGCACGGGCGAGTACATCGAGGCCAGCCGGGCCGCGCCCTCGCTGGCGTGGCGCAGCACGATCAGGTCGGCGTACCCACCCCCCACCACGCGCACGGTGTCGGCCAGGGACTCGCCCTTGGTCGCGGAGCTCGAGGCCATCTCCGCCGCGGTCAACACGCCGCCGCCCATGCGCAACATGGCCGACTCGAAGGAGAGGCGCGTGCGCGTCGACGGCTCGTAGAAGAGGCTCGCCGAGATCAGCCCGCGGCAGGTGTCGGACCACGCGCGCAGGTCGCCCGAGAACTTGCGCGCCCAGTGGAACAGGCCGCGCATCTCGGCCAGCGAGAGGTCGTCGATCGAGACGAGGTTGCGCGCGG
>CAYGPA010000018.1:10919-24349 GCA_964351535.1 uncultured Planctomycetaceae bacterium | reverse complement strand
AGCTCCGCCGTCGGGCGGTAATAGAACATGAGCAAGAGACCCGTCAGGGTCTCGATCAGGAACAGGAAGAACGTCAGCCCCCCCATGCACCAGGTGTACGACAGGCGAATGCCGCTGCGGCGTACCTTGACCGGGTGCAGGTGCAGCACGACGTTGGACAGGACCGCCAGCGTGCGGTTGCGCGGCGTGTCCGGGTAGCCGTGCCGGAAGACCGAGCGCCAGAGCTGGGTCTTGGGGATCGATTCGGTGAACTTCTTGAGCTTGCTCATGCGGCGGATGCTGGGCTCCCGGTCGCGGGGGATGCGTGCGACCGGGACGTTCGACTAGGAAGCTTCGGGGTTCGTGGCGGCGTGCTCAGGCCGTGTAGGAGAGGTAGGCACCGTCTTGCGACCACTGCCCCTTCTCTTCCTGGTACTTCGTGTTCTTGTCGATCGCGAGCTGGCCGTCCTCGGCCAGCGTGATCTTGTAGCGCTCCAGCGGGCGGGGCGCCGGACCCTCGAAGTTGATGCCGGTGATCTGGAAGCCGCTGCCGTGGCAGGGACACTTGAAGGTCGCGCTCGAGGGCAGCCAGTTCGGCGTGCAGCCGAGGTGCGTGCACACGGTCGACAGCGCGTAGAAGCCCTGGGGTTCGCGCACGATCCAGACGCCGAAGGCGGCCTTGAAGCGCTCGTCCACCGCGCCGACCGCGAACTCGGCGGGGAAGCCCGCCTTGAATTCCTGCGGTGGCTCGTAGAGCACGTTCGGCATCAGGAACCGGACCATCGCCCCCGTGCCGGCCAGGCTGGCGGCGGTGAACGCGGCCCAGCCCAACCCGAGGGTCGACAGGAACCCGCGGCGAGAGGCCTCGCCGCGAAGGGGGGCCCGCACCAGCTGCGCGGACCCGGATTGCTTCTGCTGTTTCTCTTCGGCCACGGTTGCTCGACTCCAGCCGGCTTGAAGACCCCCCGCCGGGGCCGCCGGGGGCGGCCCGTCACGGGTCGGAACCCGGCCCGCGAAGGGACCCGGGCGAGGTCGGAACAGAACGGCGCTCAGAGGATGAGAAAGCCCCCCCTCGCTGGCAAGGCTCTGCCGCCGAAAGGGCCCCATTTCGGGCGTCTCGAGGATGCCCGGCGGGCGCCGCCGAGGCGCGGGCCGAACGCGGCTGAGACGGCTTCTCAGCCCCCGAAGTTCGTCAGCGCGCGCTTGGCGGCTTCGCGGACGACCAGGTCGGGCTCCGACGAGGACGCCAGCTCGACGATGCGCTCGCGGTCCTGCGGGCGACCCAGGCGCGCCAGAGCCTCGACCGCCTTGACGCGCGTGTGCTGGATCAAGAGCGGGTGGGCGAACCGGCGCGGATCGGCGCTGTGCTCGGTCTCGTAGGTGCTCGCGTCCGTCAGGTCCACCAGCACGTGGGCCCCGCCGGCATCCCCGAGGATCGAGAGCGAGATCGCGGCCATCCCGCGGACCTCGAGCGAGGAGTCGTCCAGCGCGCCGGTCAGGGCCGCGACGCTGGCCGGCCCCGGGATCGACTGCAGCACGGAGGCGGCTCCGAGGCGCAGCACGTGGTCCTCGTGGTCGAGCAACGGGGCGACGTACGGCACGACCGACGGATCCCCGAGGGAGGAGAGACCCGCCAGGGCGTTGAAGCGGATCTTGCCCTCGGGATCGGCCTCGTCCCCGAGCTGGATGAGCTCGACGAGCTTCGGCAGCGCCTCCGCGTCGCCGTTCTGGGCCAGGATCATGGCCAGGACCATGCGCGAGGCGTGGTCGTCCTCGGCGACCTCGTTCCAGGACGAGCGCACGCTGCTCAGGAACGCGGGAGTCG
The DNA here is from genome assembly GCA_964351535.1 of uncultured Planctomycetaceae bacterium. Lineage (GTDB taxonomy): Bacteria > Planctomycetota > UBA1135 > UBA1135 > JAUIDW01. Next base: position 22,545 of record CAYGPA010000018.1, on the reverse strand, counting down.
GCGCCCAGCCCTCCTCGTGGCCCTCCGCGGCGGCGCGCACCTGCCGCACGAGGTTGAAGGCCGCCTGCTGCCGCTCGTTGCTGCCGCCCTGCACCATGCGCTGGAGGTTCTCCTCCGGGGACGCCTCGCGGCCCGCGATCGAGCTGAACAGCACGAACACGAGCACGAGCACGCCCACGACGGCCGCGGGGACGACGATCAGGGGCACCCAGAGGTTGCGGTACGTGCCGGGGACGCCCTCCGCCGGATCACCCTCCACGGGCTCGCCCGGCGCGGAGCCCTGGTCGGCGATCGGCCCGTCGTCGGGGCCCGGGACCTGCGGGACTTCTTCGTTCAAACGACGGCCCGCTACTTGCCGAGCTTCCTGGGCACGCGGACGTCCGTCAGCCGGCCCGGCTCGGGCAGCTTGCCGACGAGCGGCCGTACGTAGTCGAGGAACGAGGGATCGACGTCGTTGTCGCCCTTCAAGTAGGCCTCGTCGACGTCGCGCGTGTCGCGCGCGACGTTGCGCAGCTCCGTCAGCTCGTAGGCCACGCGGTAGTCGGCGCCGTCCGCGAGGCGGCGCATCGCGACCGAGCCGTGGGGCGCCTCGTCGGTCGTCGCGGCGCGCACCGCGCGACGGCCGACCTCGCGCGCCTCGGCGGCGTCGACCTCCGAGAGCACGCCGAAGAACGAGCGCTGCAGGTAGCCGAACGTGTCGGCCCGGACCCGCAGCTTGGATCCCAGGCGCTGCTTCACCGTGCCGGCCAGCAGGTCGCCCAGGGCGCCGGAGCCGGAGAGCTGCACGTTGCCGTGCGAGTCCTTCTCCCCGCTCTGCAGCACGGGTTTGCCGTCGGCGTCGTGGATGCCCTCCGAGGCCACGACCAGGCAGCGGCCGTGCTTCGTGTACATGCGGTCGACGTCGCCCACGAAGGCCTCCATGTCGAAGGTTCGCTCGGGCAGGTAGACGAGGTGCGGTCCGTCGTCCTCGAAGCGCCGCGCCAGCACGCTCGCGGCCGTCAGCCAGCCGGCGTGGCGCCCCATGACGATGTCGATCTTGATCCCGGGCAGGCTGCGGTTGTCCTGGTTGTCCCCCATCACGGCCTGCGCGACGAAGCGCGCGGCCGAGCCGTAGCCCGGGCAGTGGTCGGTGACGCGGAGGTCGTTGTCGATGGTCTTCGGCACGTGGAAGAGACGCACCTCGTAGCCCTCGGCCACGGCGAGTTCATTGAGGATGTGCGCGGTCTCCGCGGAGTCGTTGCCTCCGATGTAGAAGAAGAAGCGCACGTCGTGGGCCTTCAGGACCTCGAGCACCTTCTCGCACTCCTCGCGCGTCGGCTTCTTGCGCACCGAGCGCAGGGCCGCGCAGGGGGTCAGGGCCACGGCCTCGAGGTTCTCGCGCGTCTCCGCGCCCAGATCGATCAGGTTCTCGTCCAGGATCCCCTGGATGCCGTGGAGGGCGCCGTAGACCGAGCGCACCGAGTCGCTGTCGCGGCAGGCCTCGACGATGCCGACGAGGCTCTGGTTGATGACGCAGGTGGGGCCACCGGACTGGCCCACCAGGGCGTTGCCGACGAGGCTCATGGCGGTCGCTCCGAGGTCGGGACGGGGTCGGGACGGGGTCGATTCGAGATCGAGACAGGGCGAGAGACGACCGGGCCGGGGTCCCGCGCGGGGGTCGCCGGGGCGCGCTCTCGGCCAAGCACGTTAGCGGCGGCGGGGTTCCTGTCAACTTCCCCGGACCGCGGGGGCTACGAGAGCTTGAGTCCCCCGCCCGGGCTGTCTAGACTCCGCGGCCCGTCGCGCAGGAGCGACGCCGGCAGGCGAGCGACGCCTCCCCGGGACCGCCCGGTCCCGTGTTGCAGGATCGCTCGTGTTGCAGGAACGCTCGAATGCTCGCTCCTCGAAACGACGGTCTTCGAAACTGGGTGCCCGGGTGGCGGAATTGGCAGACGCGCAAGACTAAGGATCTTGTGGGGTAATACCCGTGCTGGTTCGATTCCAGTCCCGGGCACCACTTCGCTCTTCTCCCGCGCCGCGGGCGCGGGAGAAGAGCGAAGTGCCCAACGAACTCGAGCCTGGGAACCAGGGCGCAGGACGTGCGCCGCCTCGCAGCGGGCACCCGAGCGCCGCTACGGCTCGACTTCCTCGTCCAGCGGCACGACGACGCGCAGCGTCAGGTCCATCGCCTTCGGATCGAGCGCCAGCATGCCGAGCACGGCGGACGCCATCTCGGTGTAGACGATCTTGCGCTCCATGCGCGCGCGCGCCGCGGGGACCTGCTCGTCGACGATCTTCTGGCGCATCGCCCCCAGCCGCGCGTCGACCAGCACGTCGACCTCCTGTTGCGTGTCGGCGTCCACCTGGCCGCGCCGCTCGCCAGGAAACTTCTCGCGCAGCACCTCGGTCTCGACGCGCGCGCGCTCGGTCCGCCAGTCGATCGACGCGGCGACCGCGTCCTCGGCCACGACGCGGGCCTGCTTGCGCAGGAGCGGCGCGAGCGCGCGCGGGTCGACCCACAGGCCCAGGTTGGCCTGCGGCAGACTCGAGTTCGTCAGCGCGCGGAAGTCGCTGCGGTCGGTCAGGCGCGGGTAGTTCGGCGGCCCCGAGCTGAACGTCTGCAGCACGTGCTCGAGCATCCGGAACGAGTTGGAGACGATGTAGACCTCGCCCGCGTGCACCGTCGCGAGGTGGCCGGTGCCCGGCAGGTTGCGGTTCCAGAACTCCGTCACCTCGAAGCCGCTCGACACCGTGTTCTTGAACACGCCGCGCGAACCGGGCTCGCGCCCCTGGATGCCGAACTGGGCCTGGTGGCCGATGAAGACCTGTTCCAGCCGCTTGACCTGCTCGCCGCTGTCGCGCCCCTGCAGCCAGAACACGAGCGAGACGGCCGCCACGGGCGCGCCGTCGCTGGGCGGATCCTGTTCGGCGTCGTACTTGTAGTCGTTGTCGCGCACGACGATCGCGAAGCGGTCGCGGAAGATCCCCTCGAGCTTCTGGATCAGCTCGCCGACGTCGTTGAACTCGCGCGTCGCGCGCAGGCGGTCGTCGATCAGCTCGCGCGTGCTGTCCTCCAGCGCCGCGATCGACTGCCGCATGACCTCGCCGATGTCGAGGTGCGCGAACAGGAACCAGCTGACGTCGGAGGGCGCCAGCTGGGAGGCGTTCTCGACGAGCTCGGCGCGCTCGAACCCGCGCGTGCGGTAGACGCGCTGCTGCTCGGGGGTGACGAGCTCGGACGAGAGGTCGGCGTGCACGTCGAGCGAGATCCCGCCGTCCACGCCGGCGATCCCGGCCCACTCGCGGACGGCGCCGAGCTGGAACAGCCGGCCGGCGAACGCGGGCAGCCAGTCCTCCGATTGCGCGTCGGGCCAGCGGCCCGACAGGCGCTTGTTCTCGGCCAGCGCGCGCATGTCGACGAACACCTCCAGCTCGTCGCGCTCGCGCGAGCGCTCCACCTGCTCGATGTAGTCGTAGTAGCGCGCGCTGAGCCCGAAGGAGTCCTCCCCGCGACGCGCCGCGAGCTCGCCGGCGCCCACCACGAGCTCGCGCGAGGGCCCGAGGACCACGACGTCCTGCACGCGCGTCACGTACATCGGGCGCGGCAGGTTCGGGCCGGTGAGGGCCACGCACCCCTCCTCTTCCACCGCCGTGAGCCCCTGCTGCTCGAGCCCGATCAGCCCCGGGTAGCCGAGCAGCGCGACCCCGAGCTTCCCGAGCCAGTTGGCGCGTCCGTAGACCGCCCAGTCGGCGGCCTGCATGTCCGGCCCGCGGAAGTAGCCCGCGAGGGCGATGTCCTCGCCGCCGATCACGTCCAGCGGCTCGACGCCGCGCAACTGCTCCTTCAGGTCGCGCAGCTGCTGCAGCGCCTGGTCGATGCCGGCCTCGGCCGACCACTCGACGTACTCGGGCGAGCGCACGAGGCGCTGCCAGCCCGAGGTCGCCTCGAGGGCCTCCGCGACGGCCAGCCGCGGGAAGTCCGAGAACTCGTCCGCGAGCCCGGCGCGCGCCACGAAGAAGTCGACGTCGCGGGGCGCGAGCGTCGCCACGTCCGCTTCGAAGTCGCTCTCGAACGGGGCGAACAGGAAGGTCGAGAAGGCGAAGTAGCCCACGAAACCGACCACGAGGGCCAGCAGCAGGAGCGTCCGCAGGATGCGTTTTCTGAGGCTCATGGGTTGTTCGGGAGGTGTACCGAAACGATCGATCCCTGACGACCGGCGCGACCGATTCTTCCCGCCCCCGGCCCGGATCGCTTAGCTTCTGCCTCCATGAAGCTCTCCCGGCGCGTCCAGGACATCGCCCTCTCGACCACGCTCGCGCTCGACGCGCGCGCCAAGGAGCTGCGCGCGACGGGCCGCGACGTGATCAACATGGCGGTCGGAGAACCCGACTTCGACGCGCCCGCGGCCGTTCAGGAGGCGGCCTGCGCGATCGTGCGCGGCGGCAAGGCGCGCTACACCCCCGCCGCGGGCACCGCGGAGCTGCGCGCCGGCATCGCCCGCCACCTGACGGACACGCGCGGTGCGCCGTTCGAGCCCCGGAACGTCGTCGTGTGCCACAGCGCGAAGCACGCGCTCTCCGGCGCGCTCCTCAGCCTCGTCGGAGAGGGCGACGAGGTGCTCGTGCCGCTGCCCGCCTGGGTCAGCTACTTCGAGCAGGTGCGCATCGCCGGCGGCACGCCGGTCCTGGTGCCGTGCCTTCCCGACTACGGGCCGGACCTCGATGCGCTGCGCGCGGCGATCACGCCCCGCACGCGCGGGATCATGATCAACAGTCCGTGCAACCCGACGGGTTTCGTCCTGTCGGACGAGCAGGTCGCGGCGATCGCGGAGCTCGCCGAGGAGCACGACATCTGGATCCTCTCCGACGAGATCTACCGTCGCCTGGTCTACGAAGGCCCGCCGGCGAAGAGCCCCGTCAGCCTGGGAGACGCGGCGCGCGCGCGCACGCTGATCGTCGACGGCGCCAGCAAGGCCTTCGCGATGACCGGCTACCGCATCGGGTTCCTCGCCGGACCGCCCGAGCTGATCTCGGCCGTGACGCGCCTGCACAGCCACCTGACCGGCTGCCCCAACGCGGTGTCCCAGGGCGCGTACCTGGCGGCCCTGCAGCCCGAGCCGCCGGAGGTCGAGCGCATGGTCGCGACCTTCGCGGAGCGGCGCACGCTGGTCGTGAGCGAGCTGCGGCGACTCGGCCTCGAGGTCCCGCCGCCGCGCGGTGCGTTCTACGCGTTCCCGAACGTCGCAGCCTTCCTGGACGAGCGCGGAACGGAGGGCTTCTGCGAGGACCTGCTCGAGGAGCGCGACCTCGCGCTCGTACCGGGTTCGGCCTTCGGGGACGCGTTCCACGTGCGCCTCTCGTACGCGCTGGCGAAGGACCGGCTGGTGGAGGCGCTCGAACGCTTCGCCGGGTTCCTCGCCGGGCGTCGGGTCGATTCCGCGCGCTGATCGCTTCGCTAAGCGGGAGTGCTCACCTCGACACGCCGATCATCGGCAAGCTGGGGAGCATGGAATCACACCGCATCCCGTTCCTGTCGCTGGCCGCCTTCGCGCTCGCCTCCTGCAGCTCCGTGCAGTGGGTCCCCGTCCCCGACCTCGGGGTCCCCGTCGAGAACCCGAACATGGCGCGCGTCTGCGTCGCGCGCCCCGGCGCCTTCCACCTCAGCGGCGTCTCGCGCACGATCCTCGACGACGGCGTGGAGATCGGCGTGCTCGAGAGCGACGGCCACATGATCTGGGAGCGTCCCCCGGGTCCCGCGGTCATCGGTGCTGGAGGCTGGAAGTACTTGCGGTTCGTCGGCCGCGAGGTCCGCTCCAGCCCCGTCGACCTCCCGCTGGAGCTCGAGGCGGGCCGCACCTACACGCTGAGGCTCTCGCCGATTCGCTCGAAGCGCGCTCGAGAGCTCGAGGACGCCGCACCGGACGAACGGGTCGCCGTGTCCACGGGCAACGACGCGTGGGAGCTGCGAATCGTCGATGAGGAGGAGGCCGCTCAGCTCCTCGCGAAGACGAGCCCCGCCAGGTTCGAGGCGCGCGAGATCCCGGAGCCGGAGCGGTACGAGGGCCCGGGCTTCGCGTTCCCCGTGGACCCGGTCGGCGAGCAGGTCGTCGAGCACGCCGACGGCAGCGGCGTGGCCCTGGTCGACCGCATGGGACACGCGCTCGTGCTCGAGTGGACCGAGTTGCCGGACGGAGCGGAGCTCCCCGGCACGTACGCGCAGCTCGAGGACCTCGTCGTGAGGCGCGTCCCCGCGGCCGACGACACCGAGCTGCTGCACGTCGAGCCGGTCCAGCACGCGGACACGCTGGCGTACTTCGTCACGCGCGTCGCCGAGGGTTCGAGCATGACGCTGTCGGGCGGACTGTTCGGCTCCTCCGAGCAGCTCGACGCCCTGCGCGGCACGCTGGTCTTTCCGCGCGGAGGGCGGCTGTACTTCCTCACGTGGCAGGAGAGCGAGCTGCTGAACCCCGAGGCCCTGGACGAGACCACGTGGGCGCCGTGGCGCACGCGGCTGCTCGACTTCCTGGAGACGATCGAGTTCGACCCGTCCGCCGACGCCTGACGCGCGCCGCTACACGCGGTAGACGTTGCGCGCGCCCGGGAACTCCTGCAACGCGATCTCCTGGACCTTGGCCAGCAGCGCGCGGTCGCTCGTGTCGGCGAGGACGTAGAACTTCCAGAGGTCGCGGTACGAGCGCTCCAGGTCCGCGAGCCGCGGGATGCGGTCGGCGAAGTTCGAGAGCGGCTGCACGCCGCCCGCACCCGGCCACATGACGTGCGTCTCGGCTTCCTTGAGCTGCATCTTCTTGGCCGGACAGTACAGCACGACCTCGACGTCCTTGCCGGTCGCGAAGCGCACGAGGTCGGCGATGCGGTCCTCGGCGGCGTTGCGCTCCGACTGCGGTCCGCCGCGGAAGAAGCGCTCGACGAGCTCGGATTGAGAGTCGCGGTTCTCGTACAGCGGGAAGACGCAGACGCGCTTCAGGAGCCGGCGGTGGCGGAAGCGCTCGACCAGCGACAGCACGCGCCGCCGCGTCTCCGGCCGCGCGTCCTGCACGCGCCGCTCGAGCAGGTCGAGCAGCGAGGCGTCGGTCTGGTCGTAGAAGTCCGCCTCCTGCACGTGGCCGTCGAGCAGCGCCAGCTCCACCGCCCGCGACACCAGCGCGCCCGCCGAGACCTTGGCGTGGTGGTAGTAGACGCGCTCGGAGAAGTAGTAGCGCGCCTCGAGCATGCGCACCATCTCGCTCAGGATGTCCTCGCGCAGCAAGTCGTGCTTGGCGAGGTCGATGTAGAGGTTGCCGCTCTTGCGATCGACGCGGAAGTAGCTCGCGAGCCGCGGATCGATCACGAGGCGCAGGCCGGTGAAGTACGCGTCGCGCGCCAGGTAGTCGAGGATGTCCGAGCAGATCGTGTCGGAGTTGATCTGGCTCCAGTACGGCGGGACGACCGCGGACTCGCCCTCGGCCGGCGGCGACAGCACGTTGGTCACGTCGCGTCGCACGCCGAGGTCGTCGAGCACGCGCCCGATGTCGGACTCGGGCGCGAACATCGCCTCGTACCGGTAGGCGGAGTCGTGCCGGTGAACCAGCCCGGCCTGGTCCTCGACGTTGTGCCCGAAGGGGATGTGCGTCACGTCGTGCACGAGCGCGGCGAGGCGGATGATGCGCAGCTCCTCGTCGCCGATGCCCAGGCAGTCGCGCGGATCCTCCTGGAAGCTCAGGTTGGCCGCGTCGACGATGCGCTGCGCGAGGTGCACGCAGCCGATCGAGTGGTCGAAGCGCGTGTGCACCGCGCCGGGGTACACGAGGTACGCCGTCCCGAGCTGCTTGATGCCGCGCAGCCGCTGCATCTCGGGCGTGTCGAGGAGGCGCAGCTCCTCGTGGGTCAGGTACACGTCGCCGTGCACGGGGTCGCGTACGACGCTGAATCGCTTCCGTCCGGCCATGGGTCTCCCGCTGGGAAAGGCCGAACATGCTAGCCGATGAGAAGGGCGCGCGCCCGGCTACGATGCCGGCCATGAGGCGCACGCCCCGCCGCATCCTCGTGCTGGAGCCCTGGCTGGGCGGCTCCCACGCGCGTTTCCTCGAGCAGTGGAGTGCGCGCTCGCGTCACGCCGTCCAGGTCCGCGGCCTGCCGGCGCGGCACTGGAAGTGGCGCATGCGGTCCTCGGCCTGGCAGCTCGCGCGCGACCTCGCGGGCGACCCGCCCGACGCGCTGCTCGTCAGCGACTACGTCGACCTGCCGGCGCTGTTCGGATTCCTGCCCGCGTCCTGGGCGCGGGTCCCGGCCGCCGTCTACTTCCACGAGAACCAGCTCACGTACCCGACGGGATCGCCGACGCCGGACGACGCGCACTACGGCTTCACCAACGTCCTCAGCTGCGTGCGGGCCGAGCGCGCGGTGTTCAACAGCGCCTTCGCGCGCGACTCCTTCGCGACCGCGGCGCGCGAGCTGCTGGGCCGGCTGCCGGCGCCGCGGCCCGGGGCGGAGTTCGAGCAGGCGCTGGAGCGCTCGGTCGTGATCTCGCCCGGGATCGAGCTGGAGGAGTTCCCGCTCGGACCCGGCGGCCCGCGGCGAGCGGTGCTGCGCGTGGCGTTCAACCACCGCTGGGAGCACGACAAGGACCCCGCCGCGTTCCTGTGCGCGGCCCTCGCGGCCTGCGAACGCCTGGAGGGCGCCGCGGATCTCGAGCTCTTGCTGCTGGGCCAGCGCTTCGAAAATCTGCCCGCGGGCGTGCCCGAGCTGCTCGACAGGCTGCGAGATCGCATCGTCGCCGACGGCTTCGCGGCGGACCGCGCGCGGTACGCGCGGACCCTGGGAACGGCCGACGTGGTCGTCTCGACCGCGCGCCACGAGTTCTGCGGCCTCGCGGTGCTCGAGGCGGCGGCCTGCGGGGCGACGCCGCTGCTTCCGGAGCGCCTCAGCTACCCCGAGCTGATTCCGGCAGAGTTCCGGCCGCGGGTCCTCTACCGCGGCGACGCCCAGCTCGTGGAGCGGCTGACCGAGCTCGCTCGTGGCCCCGCGGCCGCGCGCGATCCGTCCGAGCGCGAGCGCTGGCGCCGCTCCGTGGCGGCCCCCCACGACGCCGGGAACACGGCGCGCGCCCTCGACGGCCTGTTCGACGAGCTCTGCGGCACGGAGGAACCGGGCGAGCCGTGAGCCGGCGGCGCGGACGTACTACCTTCTCTGCCCCGCCCTCCGCTCCGCGCCGCGCACTCCCCTACCTCGAGACGATCCATGAGAGAACAACTCGGCCTCCTGATCCTCACCGCCGCCGCGAGCGGCGCCTGCGCTCCCGCCGAGCGCGAGTCCTCCGAAGACGCCGGGGGCCCGCGCGAGCACGCGCGCGCCGAGCTCGTCGCCAGCGTGTCGCGCGTCGCGCCCGGGGCCTCCTTCGACCTGGCCGTGCGGCTCGAGATGGACGATCACTGGCACGTCTACTGGAAGAACCCGGGCGACAGCGGCCTCGCCACCGAGGTCCGCGCGCACGGGCCGGAGGGCTTCGCGGTCGGGGACGTCCGCTTCCCCGGCCCGGAGCGCCTGGTGGCTCCCGGGGACATCGTCACCTACGGCTACGAGCACGAGGTCCTGCTGCCGGTGCGGGTCACGGCGCCGGCCGATCCGGGGCCCGGCCCGTACCGCTTCACGGCGGAGGTCGACTGGCTCGTGTGCGAGGACGGCGGCTCCTGCATCCCGGGCGAAGCCGTCGTCGAGCTCGAGCTCCCGGCCGCGGCCGACGGCGATCCCGGTTCCGGGACGCACGCGCAGGCCTTCGCGAATCTGCAACGACGGCTACCGCGACCCTTCGGCGAGCTCGAACCCGCGCCGCGCGCGTCCTGGGACGGCCCCGCGGACGCTCCGCGCCTGACGCTGACCCTGGAGGGTGCGCAGCTGGACTTCTTCCCCGCGGCGAACCCGACGCTTTTCCTGAACTCGCGCCAACCCGCTCCCGGCCGACTCGTCTTGGAATTCGAGTACGAGTCGGGGGAAGGCTCCACGGCCCCGCCGCGCGCCCAGGGCCTCCTGAGCGTGCGCCGAGACGACTCGCAGGGGTTTTACAGGTTCGACATGCAACGCCCTGGCTCATGAACGTCATTCTGGCGTACTTCCAGGAGACGCCACGCGCTCGACTCCGTTCGTCGCGTGGCGGGGGGATGGTCCTCACCCCGAGACCCACGTAGGAGCACCGAAATCCGTATGAAGAAACAACTGACCCGCGTCGCGGCCGCCGCTTCGGCGATCGCCGTTTGCGCCACCCTCGGCCTCTCGTTCCAAGACGGCGACAAGGTCGCCGACAAGGCCGAACAGGCGATGGAGGAAGCCCCGAAGGTCGCCAAGATCGGCAAGCGGGCGCCGAACTTCAAACTCATGAACCTCGGCAACGAGGAAGTGATTCTCGAGAAGCTGGCAAAGGAAAAGATCGTCGTGCTCGAGTGGTTCAACCCCGAGTGCCCGTTCGTCGCCTACGCCTACAAGGAAGGCCCGCTGCTCAAGACCGCCCGCAAGGCGCGCGAGAAGGGCATCGTGTGGCTGGCCATCAACTCCGGCGCGCCTGGCCAGCAGGGCACCGGCCGCGAGAAGAACAAGAAGTACCACGACGAGTGGGACATGCCGCAACCGATCCTCTTCGACGAAGAGGGCACGGTCGGCCAGATGTACGACGCGCGCACCACGCCGCAGATCGTCATCATCGACAAGGACATGAAGGTCGTGTACATGGGCGCGCTCGACAACGCGCCGCGTGGCAAGGTGCCCGAGGGCGAGGACTACAAGAACTACGCCTGGATGGCGCTCGAGAACCTGATGGCCGGTGAGAAGGTCGAGGTCGCCAAGACCCGTCCGTACGGCTGCTCGGTCAAGTACGCGAAGCCCGACTGATCACCGCCTGATCCCAAGGCCCGCGCAAGCGAACAGGGCGCGCCCCGGAACGGTCCGGGGCGCGCCCTCTTGCGTTGGCGATGGCGACGTGTCGGGGTCGGCTCAGCGGCTGCGGATCGAGCCGGTCCCGTGCACGGAGAAGTCGATGGTCGGGTTGCCGCGGTAGCAGACGTCGCCGCTGCCCGTGACCTTCGCCTCGAGCTCCTCGGACGCGTGGATGTCGACGTCGCCGCTGCCGTTCAGGATCACGCGGGCACGGCGCGCCTCGAGCTCCCGCAGCTCGACGTCGCCGGATCCGTTCACGAGGACGTCGACCCACTCGACCGCCCCGGAGACCTGCATGTCGCCCGCACCCGACAGGGTCAGGGAGAGCTTCGGACCGGCGACGCCGACCGCCTCGACCTCGCCGTTGCCGAGCAGCGAGAGCGCATCCACCGACACGCACTGGAGCTCGACCTCGATGCGGCGGCGCGGCTCGTAGGACCCGTTCTCGAGCCCGATGTGCAGCACGCCCGAGAGCACCTCGGTGCGCAGGTGCTCCAGCAGGTTGTCGTCCCCGCGGACGACCACGGGCCCCTGTTCGGAGGCGGTCCGCAGGTCGACGACCACGTCCCCGGACACCTCGACGGCGTGGTAGGCGGGGACGTCCCGGACCTGCTCCATGGCGATGCCGGAGCCGACCAGGGCCGGCGGTCCCTGCTCGCGGTACCCGTGCCCGGTCCAGTCGGAGCCGCGGGTGTCGATGCTGAAGATGCAGCCGCTGATCAGG
>CAYGPA010000018.1:0-10819 GCA_964351535.1 uncultured Planctomycetaceae bacterium | reverse complement strand
CGTACGACTTCCGTCAGGTCGGATGCGAGCGCGCCTGGCTGCGGTAGGTCTCCAGCAACCCCAGCAGATGTGTCCACGGGACCGGACACTCGCCGCGGTCGCGGTTCTCGGCGGCGATCGCGAACAGCAGCCGCCACTGCTCGAACAGCACGCGGTAGGCGTCGGAGAGGCGAAACGAGGGGTCGTAGACGTGCGTCGCCTCCGACGTCCCGCCGTTCAGCTCCAGGATGCGCAGCCCGCGGCCGGCCGCGAGGTCCCGCGCGGAAGTCACGCGCACGTCGTAGCGACCGAAGTAGAAGCCGGGGAAGGTCTTCGAGACGCGGTCCAGGGTCTCCTCGAGCTCGGGGGTGAGGTGCCTCGCTCCGTCGAGGAAGATGGCCCCGCGGCAGTGGTTGCCGATCTCGACGAGCTGCACGTCCTCCCCCGCGGGCACGACGTCGTACAGGCGGTCGGCGTTCGCGTTCGCGTACATCGGGGCCAGGCAGACCGCGCGCGGGTCGCGCAGGATCAGCTGTTCGAGCGTGCTGATGCCGTCACCGACGACCACCGGGAAGTGCTTCTCGGTGATCGAGATCACGCGGCCGCGGGGCTGCGACGGGAAGCGCACGTAGAAGAGGCCGAACTCTTCTCCGGTCAGGAACTCCTGCACCAGCGTCGCGACGCGCGTCTCCGCGAAGTACTCGCGCACCGTCTCGTCCCCGCGCGCGACGACGACGCCCGAGCCGCGCTGTCCCGCGTCGGGCTTGAGGACCACGGGGTACTCGAGCTCGTGCCGGTCGAGGAAGCCGCGCACGCGTCGCAGGCCCTCCTCCGCCTCCAGCCCGACGGGCAAGCACTCCGACGCCGCGACGCGCGCGACCTCCGGGTCGATCCCCGACACGGCGCCTCCGCCGGAGTCCGACGAGGACGTCAGGTGCGCGAGGATCTCCTGCTTGCTCTCCCCCACGAACCCGCCGGCCGGGATGCCGGGGTTCACGACGGTCAGGAGCGAGAGGCTGCGGTGGCGCAGTGCGAGCCACAGCACGTACACGAGCACCGGAGCGTAGAACAACCACGGGGGCCAGAACTCCCAGCGCCGCCAGCGGCGCAGCCGGCCGACCAGCAGGCGCCGGCCGCGCCACGAGCAGGCGGGGACCAGCCAGTGGACGACGAGCCACAGCGCGAAGAGCAGCGAGAAGAAGACGAGCAGCGCGTAGTCCGCGAACAGGTCGTAGTACTCCAGCACGCCGCGCCCCAGGAGCATGGCGAGCCCGACGAGCAGCGGCGCCCAGATCAGCACGGCCAGCAGCGCGAACAGCGAGAAGCGCCAGAACCCGACGTTCAGGAGCCCCGCGGCGAAGTAGGAGGGCAGGCGGCTGCCCGGCACGAAGCGGCCGAGCAGGATCACGATGGGTCCGCGGTGCGCGAACCACTGCTCGCTGCGCTCGACGTCCTCGTCCCGGAGCATCCAGCGCAGCGGACGGCGGTGCAGCGCCGCCTGGCCGAGGTAGCGCCCGGCGGCCCAGAGCAAGAGATCGCCGAGGAAGATCCCGAGGCCCGACGCGAGGATCGCGAACAGCGGGCTGATGTCCCCGCGCGCGGCCACCAGGCCGGCGCCGATGCAGGTCAGGTCCTCGCTGACGAAGGTCGCGAGGACGATGACGATCACGGCCAACCACGCCGGCATGTCGGCGACGGTCGCGAGCAGCTCGTTCACGGTCTCCATGCGGCCGCGCCGGAGCGCTCGATGCGCAGCGCGACGAGCTCGGCGCCCTCGCAGGGCGGCCCCGCGCGGTAGGCCAGCTCGACGGACTCGGGCGCGACGACGACGCGCGTGAAGCTGACCGTGGCGGCGTCGTCGCGGTGCATGCACGGCGACAGCGCACCGCGCTCGGGCTGGTGGCTCTCGTGGAAGCGCTCCAGACCCGCGAGGCCCGCGCCCTCGGCCTGCGAAGCGAACAGCGCGCGACGGTGCCGCTCGGCGCCGCGCGGGTCGCGCGACGAGGAGGTCGCGGGCAGGTCGGCGGGAGTCAGCGCGCGCTGCTCGAGCGTCTCGGCGCGCCAGCGGGCACTCGCCCGCTCCCCGGCGGCATCGAACGAGAGCAGCCGGAAGGGCGCGTAGCGCACGAGGTCCAGCTGCCTCAGACGTTCCTCGACCTCAGGGATCCCGCGGGAGTCGAGCAGCGCGTCGACGAGCATCCCGCGACTCTCCAGCGGCGGCCGCGGCGCGGGCTCGTACTCGTTCAGGAGCGCCAGCGTCAGCCCGTGGGAGTTCGCGCCGATCCACGTCCCGCCCGCGTCGGAGTCGCGCGGCAGGACGAGCGTCGTCGCACCGCGCTGCTCGATCCGGGGCGGCCGGGCGTGCCCGCGCGTGCGCAACTCGTCCCGATTGAAGAGGACCGCGTAGCCTTCGCCTTGGTGCAGCCAGCTGACGGTGCACATCGCGCTGCACGCTCTCAGGCGCCCGACTGGACCCCTTGCTCGTACCGCAGGGTCGAGGGCGCGACGCCGAAGTCGGGTCCGGGCTCGACGCCTCGCTGGCGTAGCTGCAGCGCGATCATCGCGTAGTGGTGGACCGTGTGGCTCACGAGGAACTTCAGCTCGCGCTCGATCGTGCTCGGGGAGACGGTCGTCACCTCGCCCTGGTTCTCGCCGCAGTCCATCGCCACGAGAACGGGATGCCCGCGCAGCTGCGGATCGAGCTGCTCCAGACGCCGGATGGTCCCGCGGATCTTCTCCTCGGCGTAGCCGCGGTCGGTCTCGGTGCGCGGGTCGCGGTCGCGCAGGTCGTAGTCGACCCGGCCGTCGCCGCCGTCCAGCCCGCGCCACAGGGAGTCGTAGTGGTCGAGGATGTGGCGAACGTGCGCCCCGACTCCGCCCCGTCCTTCGGGTTCCGGGCCGTACTGCCGGTCCTCGAGGCGCTCGAGGAGGTCGAGCCCCTGCACGAGGTAGGCGGCGTTGCGCGCGGCGAGTCGTTGGATCTCCATGGGCTCCATGGTCGAGAGAGAAGCGGGTCTTGGTTCGCGTCCGATTCGGGTTCTTCGTGCGGTCAGGAGACCGGGTGGAAACGCGCGCTCACGCTTCGCCAGAGCTCGTCCGCCAGGACCTTGCGGTCGGTCTCCCGGAGGATCTCGTCGCCGAAGACCACGGAGGCCTCGATTCTCGGAACCTGGAGGAGCTGGAAGACGTGTCCGAAGAAGGTCATGTCTCCCCACCAGCAGACCACCAGCGAGGCTGGCGGGGCTTGCGGCGGGGTTCGATAGGCGAGGCAAGCGTAGCAGACAGGGTAGGAGCTTTGCACGGCCGGCTCCAGCAGGGAGGGCTTGAACCGCAGGACCTCCGCGCCGCGGCTGCTGGTCCCCTCGGGGAAGAGCACCACGGTGTCCCCGTCGGCCAGGGCCGCGGCGATGCGGCGGTTCACCCGGGGCAAGTCGCGCTTGGCCGTGCGGTCCACGAAGATCGTGCCCATGTGGCGCGTGACGGGCCCCAGGAGCGGCCAGCGCTCGACCTCCGACTTGGAGACGAACACGGCTCGCACGACCCCGGCGAGCACCACGATGTCGAGGTAGCTCAGGTGGTTCGAGACCAGCACGCACGGCTCGGTGGGCAGCCGGCCCTCGACCGAGACGTCGACCGCCAGCACGCGCACGGCGACGCGCGCCCAGGACTGGAACACGGCCTCCCGCCAGCGAGTGTCCCGCGCGCGCGACCCCAGCGTGAAGAGGCGGCCGAGCCACCAGACGGCGTACCAGAGCAGGATCGCGGCGCCGAGACCTCCGCCGCGCAGGACGATGCGCAGCACGCCGAGCGGGGACCAGCGGGGCCACGTGGCCTCGGGAACTGCGGGGTCCACCGGGTCCACCGAAGCCTCCGGCCGCGCGGGGTGCGGCGAGCCCTCCGGGCGGGCGTCGCTCAACGGAAGAACGTGCGGTACGTGTGCGGGTCGAGATCGCGAACGTCCAGCACGACGAGGAAGTCGATGGTCTTGAAGCGCCGGTCCAGCGCCGGCCGGCCCGTGATCTTCGCACCGAGCTTCAGGTAGCTGGCGAAGAGCGGCGGCAGCTTCACGGAGGTGTTGATGTCGGGCGTGAAGTCCGCGCCGAAGCACACGTAGTCCGCCAGCGGCCGGGTCGGCCAGTCGTGGTGGATGAAGTCGCCCTGCACCAGGAAGTCGAAGGCCTGCTTGGCCTCGTTCGGGTCCTGCGTCGGCAGGGAGCAGCAGCCGAACAGGTGGCGCTTGCGGTTCTGCAGCACGTACGAGGCCACGGCGCGCCACAGCAGGTTCAGCACGCGGCCGTTGCGGTGCTCGCGCGCCACGCAGGCGCGCCCGGCCTCGACCGCGTCGGCCACGAGCTCGGCGGGAAGCTGCGAGAGGTCGAACTCGCCCGCGGTGTAGAAACCGGGTCCCGCCGCGGCCATCTCGCTGGTCTGCAGGCGATAGGTGCCGACGACCTCGCCGGAGTCGCGCTCCTCGACCAGGACGTGGTGGCAGTTGACGTCGAACTCGTCCTGGTCCAGCCCGGTGCGGAACGACTCGTCGAGTCCTTCCCCGAGCTCCACGTTGAACACGTCGAAGCGCAGCTTCTGGACCGCCAGCAGGTCCGCCTCGTTCCGCGCGAAGCGCATCGTGTAGCTGCCACCGCCGAACTCCGCGGCGGGAAGACACGCGGGGTGACGCGGATAGGTCGAGGTCGCGCGGATCGCGTCCGCGCCCGGCCGGGTCTCGGCTTGGAGGTCCACGAGAAGGATGAGGAGGCGCGCGGAACGCGGCGGCGGATCGTATAGGTGGCCGCGAGTCGAGTCAAACGACCCACCAGGCGCTCGGCGGGCCGTTTCCGCGCGAAATGCCCGAAAAATGCCCCTCCACGAGCCCTTGTTGGTGCACGCCTCGCGCGCGTTTCGCGAACGCCCGGTTTCTGTGCCCCCGGGATGAACAAAGGCCAGTTCGCGCGTACCCTCTGCGCCCTTCCCCCTCCCTGGAGAGATCCGATGCGCACCGTTCGACCTTCCGCCCGTTCCGATTCCCACACCCGCCGCGGCGCCGTTTCCAAGGGCTGCCTGCTGACCCTGGTGGCGGCCCTGGTCGTCGCCCTGCTCTTCGGAGGCTGCGGCGTCGGCGGCTACAACTCCATCGTCGGCCTCGAGGAGAACACGACGGCCAAGTGGAGCCAGGTCGAGAACCAGTACAAGCGGCGCTTCGACCTGATCCCGCAGCTCGTGGAGACCGTGAAGGGCGTCGCCGACTTCGAGCAGGAGACGCTCACGCAGATCACCGAGGCGCGCGCCTCCGTCGGACAGATGAAGCTGCCGGAGAACTTCCAGCAGGACCCCGCGCAGCTCGAGCAGTTCATGGCCAAGCAGCAGTCGATGGGCTCGGCCCTCTCGCGCCTCCTGGTCGTCGCGGAGAACTACCCGCAGCTGCGCGCGTCCGACAGCTTCCGCGACCTGCAGAGTCAGCTCGAGGGCACGGAGAACCGCATCGCCGTCGCGCGCACCGACTACATCGCAGCCGTGCAGGGCTACAACACCTTCATCCGCAAGGTGCCGAACAACCTGATCGCCTCGATCACGGGCTTCGAGAAGCTGCCGCAGTTCGAGTCGGAGCCCGGCTCCGAAGAAGCTCCCGTGATCAACTTCAAGGACTGACGGAAGCTCCTCCACGTTGATCACCCTCCTCCCGATCCTCCTCGTCGGCCTGCTCGCACCGGCGGCGCCCGTCGCGCAGGTTCAGGTCCCGCAGCACGACGGCTGGGTCACCGACCTCGCCGACCTCCTGTCGGCGGAGCAGGAGCAGGCCCTCGAGTCCATGATGGCCTCCTACCAGGCCGGCTCGTCGCAGGACGTCGCGCTGCTGACGGTCCCGGACCTCGGCGGGCGGCCGATCGAGGAGTACGCGCTGACCGTGGCGCGCGCGTGGAAGCTCGGTGACGAGGAGACCAGCGCCGGCGCGCTGCTCGTCGTCGCCAAGGCGGAGCGCAAGATCCGCATCGAGGTCGGCCGCGGCCTCGAGGGCAACGTGACCGACGCCATCAGCGGCCGCATCATCCGCAACGTGATCACGCCGCGCTTCAAGGCCGGCGACTTTCCCGGCGGGCTGCGCGAGGGGCTGCTCGCGCTGCACGAGGCCGCCGGCGGCGAGTACGGACGCATCCCCAAGCGTCGGCGCGGCGAGCACTCGGGCGGTTCGGCCGGGCTCTCGCTCTTCGCCTTCGTCCTCTTCTTCATCGTGATCAACGCGGCGCGTCGCGGACGGCGCGGCGGCACGTCGACCGGCAGCATGCTCCCCTGGCTGATCCTGGGCTCTTTGGGCTCGAACCAGCCGCGCGGCTTCGGCGGCGGCGGAGGGGGCGGCTTCGGGGGTGGCGGCGGAGGCTTCGGCGGATTCGGCGGCGGCGGAGGCTTCTCCGGCGGCGGCGCCTCGGGAGGCTGGTGATGGTCCTGCTCGCAACCGACTGGACCGCCGTCGGCGACCAGGCCTCGCACTTCGCCGTGGGCCTGGTCGGCTGGGGCGGGCCGCTCCTGCTCACCGGCCTGCTCGTGTACCGCATCGCGCGCGCCGCGTCGCGCCGCGACCGCTACCGCGCCGTCCGCGCGCTGAGCGAGGCCGACCGCGAGAGCGTGCGCGCCGCCGTGGTCGCGGCCGAGCGCCGCACCGTGGGCGAGATCCTGCCCGTGGTCGTCGAGCGCTCCGACCCCCACCCGGCCGCCGACTGGCTCGCGGCCGCGATCGTCGCGCTGGTCGGCACGGCGCTGCTCGGCGCCCACCTCCCGTGGGACTCGCCCGTCCTCGTCGTCCTCGTCCAGGTGCTGCTCGGCGCGCTGGGATTCTGGCTCGTGCGCGCGCTGCCCGACTTCAAGCGCAGCTTCGTCGCCGAGACGCGCGCGACCTCGGTCGCCCAGGAGCAGGCCCTCCAGGAGTTCTTCGGCAACGGCCTGCACAAGACCGAGGCGGAGACCGGCGTCCTGCTGTTCGTCAGCCTGTTCGAGCACCGCGTCATCGTGCTGGCCGACGAGGGCATCGCCTCGCAGGTGCCCTCCGACGCGTGGGTCGAGGTCGACGCCGCCATCCTGAAGGGCGTGCGCAGCGGCTCGCTGCGCGACGGCCTGATCGAGGGCATCGAGCGCGCCGCCGACGTGCTGGCCGAGAAGTTCCCGTGGCACGACGGCGACCGCAACGAGGTCCCGGACCGGCTGATCGTGCGCGCGGAGTGACCGCGGTCACTCGCCGCCCAGGTAGCCGAGCTGCTGCAGATCCCGGAGGAGCTCCTCGGGGACGCCCTCGAGCGTCGCGGCGCCGTCGGTGAAGGCCCCCCACGCCTCGAGCAGCGCCGTATGGCGCGCGGCGCGCTCGGCCTCCGCATCGGAGCGGTCGCGCGTCTCGCCGGCATCCCGCGCGAGGTCGTAGACCTGCACGCCGACGCCGCCGGGCTCGGTCACGACCTTCCAGTTCGCGAGCGTCACCGCGTGCAGCGCCGCGGGCCGCTGGAGGCGGTCGTTCGGGGCGTGGCGCACCTCGGCGTACTGCAGGCGCTCCGCGCGCTCGCGCGCTCCCCTCGCGAGCGCCAGCGCCGAGCTGCCGTCGCGAGGCTCGCCGCCGCGCTCCGGAAGCCCGAACAGCTCCGCGAGCGTCGGCGCGAGGTCGACCAGGCGCACGCGCGGATCGACCGCCGCGCCCGCCGGCACGCCCGGGCCCGCGAGCACGAACGGCACGCGCAGCTGCTCCTCCCACAGGAGGCCGTGGTCCCAGAAGTCGTGCTCGCCCAGCGACTCGCCGTGGTCGGCGATCACGCAGACGATCGTGTCGTCGAGCACGCCCTGGCGCTCGAGCTCTTCCAGCAGGCGCGCGACCTGCCCGTCCATGTAGCGGATCTCGGCGTCGTACAGCTCGCGCCGGCGCTCGGGCGTCGCGTAGAGCTCGCGCACCTGGTCGACGGTCGGCTCGCGGCCCAGTCCCGCGGGCAGCGGGAACGTCACGTTGCGCTGCAGGAACTCCGCCGGCGGCAGCAGCGCGACGTCGTGAGCGTCGAAGAAGTGCACCATGCACGCGAACGGATCCGAGCCGTTGTCCCGCAGCCACTCGAGCGCGAGGTCCGTCGTCTCCTCCGCACGCCGCTGCACCGCGCGGCGCATCGTGCCCGCGGCGGGCACGTCGGCGATCTCGTCCTCGTACAGCTCGAACCCGCGGTCCAATCCGTAGTGCGCCCCCATGGGCCGCGCGCTGACGAACCCCCCCGTGGATCGACCGGAAGTGCGCAGGTGCTCGAAGATGCTGGTCACGTCGTCCGACAGCACGTCCTCGGACACGACGAACAGGCTGCGGATGCCCGTGCGGAAGGGCCACGATCCCGACAGGAACGAGGCCGCCGAGACCGGCGTCAGCGAGGACTGCGAGTAGGCGTTGGCGAAGCGCGTGCCGCGTCCCGCGAGCGCGTCGATCGTCGGCGAGGTCGGCGGCTCCGCCCCGTAGCACCCCAGGCGATCCGCACGCGTCGTGTCGAGCACGACGAGCAACAGGTTGCGCGGCTCGTCGGGCGAACCGCCGCACGCGGCCGCCGCGAGGACGAGGCCGAGGAGCGCACCCAGTCCGATCCGCTCGCGGCGGAGCGCCGTGGAACGGTGAGGGACGCGGGCCTGGAAGCTGCGGAGCATCGCCGGGAGTATACGAGCGAGCCGGGCTCCGGTTGGCGCCCGCCCCGGGGGCCCCGGGAGCTCCGGCGCTCGAGATCCCGGGGCCCCGGAGATCGGAGCCGGGGTTCCGCGGCTTTGCCGCGGACCCGCGCGGCGCGCGCGCCGCCGTGGTGGGGCCTCGCGAACGTCGGTATCGTGGAGTTCGCGCCGCGCCGCGGCCGCCCGATGAACAAGCTCGCCCGCCACCGCGTGCAGTCCGCGCTGCTGCTCGTCCTCGTCTTCGCCCTCGCGCTCGCTGCGCTGCACGCGACGCGCGCGACGGATCTGGAGGGCGCGCTGCACAGCGACGAACCCGAGTGGATCGCGGCCAGCGCCCTGCACTGGCGGCAGCTCGTCGACGGCGGTCCGCCCGCGGGTGCGGAGCGGACTCCCGACGTCGAGGCGCCCTGGCGCGCCGGCTTCCAGTCCGCGACCTTCGGCGCCGTCAACCCCTGCCTGCCGAAGCTCGTCTGGGGAGCCTCGCTCGCCGCAACCGGCCGAGCCGCGGCCTCCCCGCTCGTGTTCCAGCGCTTCCACCGCGACGACCCGGCCGCGGGCCGCGCCGCGCGCGACGCCTTGCTGCCGGCGGAGAAGACCGCGCGGCGCGTGTCGTGGATCGCCACGGCGCTGTGCGGCGTGTTGCTCGCGGGCATCGCGGCGCGCCTCTCGGGCCCGCTGGCGGGCGCGGTGGCCCTCGCGCTGTGGCTCGCCTCGCCGCTCGTCCAGCGCTGGGCGATCTACGTGCGTCCCGACTTCATCGCGCTGGCCGCGGCGCTCGGGACCCTGGCCGTGGCCCTGGCCCTGCGGCGCGCGCTCGGGGCAGCCGGCGCGCCGCGACGCCTGCTGGCCGCCGCGGCGATCGGAGTCGCCGCGGGGCTCGCGGTGTCGAGCAAGCTGAACGCCGCGGTCGCCGCGCTGGCCGTCGGGCTCTGGGTTCCGGTCTTCGTGGCGCTGTGCGGCGAGGGCCGCGACGGCGGGGGCCGCAGGCTCGCGAACGGGCTCCTCGCCGGACTCGTCACGGCGTTCTCCGGTGCGCTCCTGGTCTACGCCCTGAACCCCGTGCTCTGGTCGTCCCCGCTCGCGGAGGCGCGCGCGGTGCTCGAGTTCTGGGGACCGCACATGGAGTTCCAGCAGGACCGCGCCGAGCCCGCCGTGCGCGCGACGCGCACCGCGGTCGAGCGTCTCGACCTCGTCTTCGAGCGCGCCCTGGTACGCGACGAGCCCCTGCGCGCCGCGACCGGCGTGCCCCTCGGCGGCATGCTGGCGGGAGTCGGCGCCATGCTGCTGGGCGCGCGCGCCCTGCTGAGCGCACGCGCCGAACGCGAGCGCGAGGCCCGCCGCGACAGCGCGCTGACGATCGCATGGCTGGGCGTGGTGCTGCTCGGGACGACGCTCTGGATCCCGCTCGACTGGGACCGCTACTTCTTCGTCTTCGTCGCCGCCGCCGCGCTCCTCGAAGGCGTCGCCGTGGCCACGATCGTGTCGGTGCTGCGGCGCCGGGGCGGGGAGCTCGTCGAACGTCGGGCGAGCGTCCTCGTCGAGAAACAGGTCCCCGAGCCGGCCGCCTGACGCCCCGGGCCGGCCCGCGACGGCGACCGACGCTTCCTCGGGCGCCGGCCGGTGCTTGGCGAGCGCCGGCCCCGCAGGCGACCCTGTCTGGGTCGTCGAGGACGCCGGCGTTCGCAAAGTGCCGGCACGCGCCGAGAGGCGACCGAAGGCCGTCGGTTGTGTCGTTTCGGCTGCGTGCTCGGGAATCGTTCGGGCTAGGCGGACACCTCGGCGGCGCGGCGCAGCTCCTTCACGATCATGTCGCCGACGTCGGTCGTCGGGTGCATCCCGGTGCCGACGCCGCGCAGCTCGCCGGAGCGCAGGAGCTGGGCGACGGAGTTCTCCACGCAGCGACTGGCGTCCTTCTCGCCCAGGAAGTCGAGCATCATCGACACGGCCATGACGGCGGCCACCGGGGAGGCCTTGTTCTTCCCCGCGTGCTTCGGCGCGGAGCCGTGGATCGGCTCGAACAGGCTGACCTGTCCGGGGTGCAGGTTGCCCGAGGCCGCGATGCCCATGCCGCCCTGCAGCATGGCGCCCAGGTCGGTGACGATGTCGCCGAACAGGTTGGGCGTGACGGCGACGTCGAACCACTCGGGGTTCTTCACCATCCACATGCACGCGG
>CAYGPA010000017.1:0-24854 GCA_964351535.1 uncultured Planctomycetaceae bacterium | reverse complement strand
GCGGGTCTTTCAGGCGTGTCAACGCGGCGGCCAGGGCGTCGGCATCTGCCGGCGGTACCAGCACGCCGGTGCGGCCGTCGTCGATCAGCTCCGGAATGCCGGAGATGTCACTGGCCAGGCAGCACAGCCGCTGGCTCTGTGCTTCCATCAGCACGAGCGCTACCTGCGCGGGCTGGCCCGACGGCTCGTCGGCGACGACGCGGCCGCCGACGACCTGGTGCAGGAGACGTGGGTCGTGGGCCTGGAGCGCGCGCCCGATCGCGGGGCCCTGCGACCCTGGCTCGCGGGCGTCGTGCGCAACCTGGCGCGCAACCGGACGCGGGCCGAGGCGCGGCGCCGGGTGCGCGAGTCCGCGTCGGCGCGCCCCGGGCACGGCGAGGGCTCGGACCCCTCCGAGCTGAGCGAGCGCATCGAGGTGCTGCGGGCCCTGGCCGACCTCGTGCTCGAGCTGCGCGAGCCGTGGCGCGCCACGGTGCTCCTGCGCTACTACGAGGGCCTCTCGACCGAGGACATTGCGCGCCAGCTCTCGACGACCCAGGCCACGGTGCGCTCCAACCTCAAGCGCGGCCTCGACGACCTGCGCGAGCGCGCGCAGCGACGCTTCGACGGGGAGCGCGCGCTGGGCGTGTTCCTCGCGCCTCTCCTGGCTCCGCGCGCGCGCGTGACGCCGGCGCGCGCGCTGCCCGCAGCCGCGGCGACGACCGGCGCGGTCGCCGCGGCCGTCGTGCTGGCGCTGACCGCGAGCCTGCTCCCCCCCGCGGAGCGGACGGAACGCGCCGAGCCCCGAGGCCTCGCGAGGCAGCGGCCCGCGGCGCCGATCGAGGTCGCTCCGCTGGCCGCGGCGCCGGACCGCTCCAGCCTCGCCGCGGCGGCCGTGGCGCCCGTCTCGCTGCGCCTCCTGGCGCTGCACGGCGGCCACGCGATCCCCGACTTCCTCGTGCGCGTCGAGCACGCGGCCAGCGGAACGACGCTGGAGGCGCGCACGGACGGCGGCGGCCTGCTGCGGACACCGCCGCTGCCCGCGGGGCAGCTGCGCCTCACGCTGGTCGACGACGAGGGCTTCGAGAGCGATCCGCCCGACGCGCCGCTGCGGCTCATGCCCGGCGCCGGAGAGCCCGTGTTCCTGGAGCACGATCCCGAGCTCGCGGACGCCGAGCCGCTGGAGCTCACCACCTACGCGGGCCCGTGCTACACCCTCGAGCTCGACCTGCCCCCCGGCGTCACGGCCGAGGGGTTGCGCGGCGAGCTGAGCGAGCGCGACGTGCACGACCTCGAGGCCGGCGAGCGCGCATCGGTCGTGTTCGGCATGCGGCGCGGAGGCCCCGTCACGCGCTGCTCGGCTCCCGTGCGCACCTCCCCCGGCCCGGGCTCCGGACCCTGGATCCGCTTCCCCCTGCAGGCCACCCAGCTGCGCGGCGACGCGCCCTGGCGCCTGGAGCTGCGCGACGCACAGGGCTTCCTGGCCGGCAGCGCGCTCGTGTTCGACAAGACCGGCGTCGCCGGACACGCGCACGTCGACGTCCGGCGCACCGGGAAGCTGCGCGCGCGCCTGGTCGGGGGCGCGCGCCCCGCGAGCTGGCGCGTGGTGCCCGAGGGCGCCGCGTCCGCTCCGCACACGCCGCGCCTCGGGCCGGGGCAGCCCGCGCTCGCGGAGGTGCTCGAGGGCGGCCTGCCGCCGGGGAGCTATCGCCTGCACCTGGACGCCTGGGGCGCGGCTCCGCTCGTGGCCGGCTTCGAGGTCGTCGCGGGTCGCGAGACGCGCCTCGACTGCGAGCTCGAGGACCTGGCGCCGGGTGGACGCATCGCGGGCATCGTGCGCTCCGCGTCCGGGAGCCTGCCGCCCCGCACGCGCCTGCGGGTCCACGACCGCGGGCGAGGCCGCACGTGGATCCAGCCCCTGGAGGCGACGGACGAGGCCGGTCGGACGGCCGCGCGCTTCGCGCTCGAGGACGTGCCGGCCGGCAGCTACGACGTCGAGCTGATCTCCTCGGCGGCCTGGGTGATCGAGTCCAACCGCGCGACCGTCGCACCGCCCGACGAGGGCCTGGTGTTCGAGATCCTCGACGGCAGCGCGGAGCTGGTCGTCGACTTCGAGGCCGTGCACGCACGCTCCGGCGCCCCCGTGAAGCGCTTCGTGCTGTGCGTGACGCCGCCCGGCGCGGGCTCCGACG
Source organism: uncultured Planctomycetaceae bacterium (assembly GCA_964351535.1). Lineage (GTDB taxonomy): Bacteria > Planctomycetota > UBA1135 > UBA1135 > JAUIDW01. Next base: position 22,683 of record CAYGPA010000017.1, on the reverse strand, counting down.
CGCCCGTCTTGCACCGCGCGGTACGCGGTCATGTCCAGTGCGGCGGGATGACGCTCGACCCGGGCCTGCGCTGGCGGATCCTGGCCGAGGGCTGCGTCCCCTTCGAGGGCAACGGGCAGGACGTCGCGCTGCAGGACTCCGGCCGCGGCCGCGTGCGCGCCGAGCTCGTGCGCGGCTGGGGCGCGACGCTGCGCGTACGCGACGGCGAGGGGCGCCGGCTGCCCGAGGTGCGCGTGCTCGCGGACGGTCAAGAGCTCGGCCGCACCGACTCCCGCGGAGAGCTCGTCGTGCGGCGCGGACGGACCCCGGGCCGCCTGGTCTGCGAGCGCGCAGGCTGGCGAACGGCCGAGGCGCTCCCGCCCCACCGCGACGTCGCGGGCTTGCTCGAGGTCACACTGCGGCGCGAAGACTAGTCTCGCATCGAAGGATGGTGCCGGTTTCGCGGAGCGGTTGGCCGGACGTGACACTATCGCCGACCAACGCCCAACTCGAACCTCCTCGTGACCGTCCGCAGACCGTTACCGTGAGCTGCGCGCGCGTTTCCAAGTGCGCAACTTCTCGAAGGTTCGAATGTCGAGCAAGTGTGCCTGACCCTCATGGGCCAGATTCTCGGGGTAGGAGCGCTGGTCCGTGCCGCCGACCAAGGCTCGGGTGTAGTCCGCGGACAGCGAGAGCGAGTGCCCCGTACTCACGAAGGGACCCGGCGTCCAGCGCAGTAGAGCCTCGCCTGTTCTGCCTGATAGGAGGTCGACGCGCGTGATGAAGTTCCACGGTCCCGTCACCAACACGTCTGGTGCGCCGTCACCATCCGCATCCGGTACGAACGCCAGCGCCTGGCCGTACTCGCATTGGTCCAGGGAGTTGCCATCTACTACTTCCGGGTCCGGCCGCCCCTCCCATAGAGCGTGCGGCTCTCCGCTCACGTCGATCACCTGCAACTTGCCGACGCCCGCGCGATAGTCCGGCCAGCTCACGGCTAGTTGTGACGCGGACTCGTCGCTCCAGGCCGCCGCGCGCAGCGTGGTGCCCGCACGCAGCTCGTGGCCTCCAGGTCCGCCTGCGAACGCCACTTGAAAGGCCTTCCGCAGCTCGGCGCCCTTGGCATCGAACGGGACGGCAAGAAGGTCACCTCCCCTCCATCCTAGGCACCATCCGCCAGGCGCTCCCCGAGTGATGGCTGCACAGGCCACGGAGCTCAACTCCAGGTCGACGGACTTGCTCAGCAAGACCTCGCCGAATGCAGAGATCCGAAGCCAGCGGAGCTTCGGCCCAGTGCGAACGACCAGGTCCGTCCACCCTTCCTGGATGAGAACGTCTTCGAGCTCTTGAACGTACGGAACGCGGAGGACGACATCCCCCTCCGGGAACGAAAGTAGCCTTAGCGCTCCCCCTTCCGCGCTGCTGCGCGGGTCGAGTACGACCAGTAGATCTGCACTTTCGAGAAGGGTCCAAGCGGGCCGTTGCGTCCAGGTGAAACCACGAATGAGTGATGTCCCCACCGACAGCTCGGCCGAGATTGTCTCTCCCTCAACCAGCGCGATCGCCGTGTCCCGCTTGGCAGGCCAGTTTCCTCGCATGGTGCCGAGCTCCACCTGCGTTGCGAACCGGACAACGCCATCGCGTGGCTCGAGCAGCTGAACATGGCGGAGCTGCCCAAATCGGACTTCAGCTTGCTCTGTGAAGCCCTGCTGTTGGAGAACGAGGGATAGGAGTACGAGGAAGAGCATGATCAGGATCATCGTGGAGCCCCGGCCTGCCCAGACAGCGTGGCTTCTGCCTAGAGTGCGATGACGCCCCGGATGGGTTTTGCGCTCCCGCCACCCGAGGGGTGCCGCGCGCTGCCGATTCGATCCCCGGAAAGGGGAGAATCGAGTCCGGGACGATCGTAGCGGAGGCCGCGGATCCCCGTGGCACGAGAAAGCGGCGCGCGGGCCGATCGCCCACGCGCCGCTCCTTGGATTCGCCCCGTCGGGGACCGGGCCGCCTACTCTTCGGCCGGCTCGTCGCCGCTCGGGGTGCGCTCGACGAACTCGAAGATGGCGCGCTCGCCCTTGTCGCCCAGGCGGGGCTTGGAGAGCTTCAGGACCCGGCAGTAGCCGCCGGGGCGCTCCTTGAAGCGCGGCCCGATGACCTCGAACAGCTTCGACACCGCTTCGCGGTTGCGCAGCCGTGCGAACGCCAGGCGCCGGTTGTGGACGGTCGGGTTCTTGGAAAGGGTCACCAGCTTCTCGACGTAGGGCCGAATGGCCTTCGCCTTCGTGACCGTCGTGACGATCCGCTCGTGCTCGATGATCGAGGAGGCCATGTTGCGGAACATGGCCGTACGGTGGCTGGTGGTCCGGCCGAGTTTGTATCCGGCTACGCGATGTCGCATGACTCGTGGCTCCGAGGAGGTCAGGTCGGGGGGACGCCCTAGACCTTCATTCCGAGGCTGAGACCGCGCTCGGCGAGCTTGGTCTTGATTTCAGTGAGGCTGGTCTTGCCGAGGTTCTTGAGGTTCATCACCTCGTTCTCGGACATGGTCACGAGGTCTTGCAGCGTGACCAGGTTGGCGCTGTCGAGGCAGTTGCGCGCGCGCACCGAGAGCTCGAGCTCCGAGATCGGACGGGCCAGCAGCTCGCGCAGCTTGCTCGTCTCGCGGTTGACCTCGTTGAACTGCGAAGTGCTCGGGTCCTCGACCAGGGGCTCCTGGTCGCGGCTGGAGTCGAACAGCACGAAGGGGTTCAGGTGCTTGCGGTAGATCTTGGCGGACTCGATCAGCGCGAGCTCCGGGGAGACGGTGCCGTCGGTCCAGATCTCGAGCACGAGCCGGTCGTAGTTGGTGAACTTACCGACGCGCGTGGCCTCGATGGCGTAGCGCACGCGGTGGACCGGCGAGTAGATCGCGTCGACGGGGATCGTTCCGAGCTCCTGCGTCTCGGAGGTGTTCTCGTCGGCGGGCACGTAGCCGCGGCCCTTGCGGACCTCGAGCTCGATGGTCAGCGAGCGGTCCGACGTGACCGTGGCGATGTGCAGGTCGGGGTTGACCACGTGCGCGTCGCCCTCGCACTCGACGTCGGCGCCGGTCACGGGACCCTTGCCGTTCTTCTCGATGAGGCAGCGGATCTCGGAGGCGCCCTCCGATGCGATGCGCAGCCGCTTCAGGTTCAGGATGATGTCGGTGACGTCCTCGTAGACGCCTTCGAGCGAATCGAATTCGTGCGCGGCCCCCTCGATGCGGACGGCGGTGATCGCCGACCCCTCGATCGAGGACAGCAGCACGCGGCGAAGGCCGTTGCCGATCGTGTGTCCGAAGCCCTGTTCGAAGGGCTCGATGACGAAGCGACCGAACTCCGACGTAAGGGTGTCCTTGTCGGGAACGACCTTGCTGGGAAGCTCGAAATCGCGCCAGCGGATTCTCATTTGCTTGCTCCTCTCGAGTCCTACTTGGAGCACAGCTCGATGATGAGCTGTTCTTGAATCGGGTGGGGAACGTCGTCGCGCTTGGGCAGTCCGATCACCTTGGCGGCGAGGGCGTCACGGCTGACGTCGAGCCACGAGGGAACCGGCTGAGAGCGGTTGACCTCGACGGCGTCGGCGACCTTCTTGCGCGTCTTTTCCTTCTTGCTGGGCTCGATGGTGTCGCCCGGACGCACGATGAACGACGAGACGTCGACCTTGCGACCGTTGACGCAGAAGTGCCCGTGGTTGATCAGCTGGCGCGCGTGGTTGCGCGACAGCGCGAAGCCGCTGGCCAGCACGACGTTGTCGAGACGGCGCTCGAGCAGCGTCAGCAGGTTCTCACCCGTGTTGCCGCGCATGCGCTCGGCCTCTTCGAAGTACAGGCGGAACTGCCGCTCGAGCACGCCGTAGATGCGCTTGAGCTTCTGCTTCTCGCGCAGGTGGACGCCGTAGTCGGTGACCTTCGTACGCTTCTGCGCGTGGACTCCCGGCGGGTAGTCGCGACGGCTGAGCGAGCACTTGTCGGTGAAACAGCGCTGCCCCTTGAGGAAGAGCTTCATGCCCTCCCGGCGGCAGAGCTTGCACTTGTTCCCGGTGTAACGAGCCATGTTCTGGTTCTCTGCTCTCTTGCCTTAGACCCGCCGCCGCTTGCGTGCGCGGCAGCCGTTGTGCGGAAGCGGGGTGACGTCCTGGATGGACGTGACGTTGAGACCGGCGTTCGAGAGCGCGCGGATGGCCGACTCGCGACCCGACCCGGCGCCCTTGACGCGCACCTGCACCTCGCGCAAGCCGTGGCGCATCGCCGCCTGGGCGGCGGTCTCGGATGCGCGCTGGGCGGCGAACGGCGTGCTCTTGCGGGTGCCCTTGAAGCCGACGACGCCGGCGGAGCCCCACGAGAGAGTGTCGCCCGTCTCGCTGGTGATGGTGATGAGCGTGTTGTTGAAGGACGCCTTGATGAACACGATGCCCTTCGTGACGTTCTTCTTGACCTTGCGCTTGGCTGACTTGGCCATGGGTTACTTCATCCCCTTGACGGATTTCTTGCCGGCGACGGTCTTCTTGGGACCCTTGCGCCCGCGGGCGTTCGTACGCGTGCGCTGTCCGCGTACCGGCAGGCCGCGGCGGTGCCGCAGGCCGCGATAGCAGCTGATGTCGCGCAGGCGGTTGATCGATGCGGCGACCTGGCGACGAAGCTGGCCTTCGACCGAGTAGGCCTTGTCCAGGTGCGACGCGAGGTTGGCGATCTGATCTTCGGTGAGGTCCCGCGCGCGCATACCGCGATCGAAACCCAGCTCATCGCAGATCTTGAGGGACGTCGTCCGACCCACACCGAAGATGTAGGTCAGCGCGATCTCGAGACGCTTGTTGTCCGGAATCTCGACTCCGACGACTCGGGGCATGGCTCAGGAACTCCGTTCGGATTGCTGGTAGGTCATTGTCCTTGGCGCTGTTTGTGCCGAGGCTCTTTGCAAATGACGCGCAGGACCCCCCTGCGGCGGACGATCTTGCAGTTCACGCACAGGCGGCGAACACTCGTACGTACTTTCATCGGTGTCTCCGTTTCCGGTCGCCGCGATAGACGATTCGCCCCTTGGTCAGGTCGTAGGGCGACATCTCCACGGTGATCTTGTCTCCAGGCAGGATGCGGATGTAGTGCATGCGCATCTTGCCGCTCACGTGGGCGAGGATCTGGTGGCCGGACTCCAGCTTGGCGCGGAAGCGCGCGTTCGGCAGAGCCTCGGTCACGATGGCCTCGACGGTGATCGGTTCTTCCTTGGCCATCAGGCGGGCTCCCCTTCTGCAAGCGTGGAGTCCTTGGCCGTCGCGACGAGGTCCTGGAACACCTTGGCCGGTGCCTGGTCGCCGTCGATGCGGCGCAGCAGGCCCAGGTCCTCGTAGTAGCTGATGAGAGGCTCCGTCTGGTTGCGATAGACCTTGAGGCGCTCCTGGATGACCTCGGGCTGGTCGTCGGACCGGCGCACGAGCTCGCCCCCGCACTCGTCGCACTCGCCCGCGCTCTTCGGCGGGGAGAAGTCGACGTGGAACATGTGGCTGCACTTCGAGCAGGTCAGCCGTCCCGAGAGGCGGCGCACCACGACGTCGTCCTCGACCTCGAGGCTGATCGCGCGCACGTCGTCGGTGTCCGGCAGCCGCTGCTGCAGGGCCTCGGCCTGGGGCAGCGTCCGCGGGAAGCCGTCCAGCACGTAGCCGGCCGCGCAGTCGGGGCGCGCGACCCGGTCGAAGAGCATGTCCAGCACGATCTCGTCGGGAACCAGCTTGCCGGCGTCCATGTACTCCTTGGCGCGACTTCCGATGGCCGTTCCCTGCGAGAGGTTCTCGCGGAACAGGTCACCGGTCGACACGTGCGGCAGCGAGCGCTCGTCGGCGAGTCGACTCGCCTGCGTGCCCTTGCCGGCCCCCGGAGGGCCAAGGAGGATGAGGACCGTCGCCAAGACCTAGTCCTTCCTTCCAGCCCACGGATTGCCCGTGGACTTCATGAAGCCTTCGTAGTTCCGCATGACGAGCTGAGCGTTCAGCTTGTCCACGACGTCCATGGCCACGCCGACCACGATCAGCACCGAGGTGCCGCCGAGGAAGTAGGCCAGGCTGCCGGTCAGCGGCGTCTTCGACGTGATGAAGTTCGGCAGCACGGCGATCAGCGCCAGGAACGCGGCACCGGCCAGCGTCAGGCGCGTGAGCGTGTTGTCCAGGAACTCCGCGGTCCGCGCACCGGGTCGAATGCCCGGGATGAAGGAGCCGTGCTCGCGCAGGTTGTTCGCGATCTCCTCCGGGCTGAACATCAGGCGGTTCCAGAAGAAGCAGAACGCAAACACCAGGGCCACGTACAGCGTGACGTGGATGAAGCCCGTCGTGTTGCTGAACACGCTCTGGAAGTACACCAGACCCAGGGCGCCGAAGATCACGCTCGGGATGACGAACAGGATCGACGCGAAGATGATCGGCATGACGCCGGCCATGTTCACCTTCAGCGGCAGGTAGTGGCGCTGGCCGCCGTAGACGCGGCGGCCCCGCGTTAGGCGTGCGTACTGGATCGGAACGCGTCGCGCGCCCTTGGAGATGTAGACGATGCCGATCACCGTCAGGACCCAGATGCCGATCAGGTAGAGGAGCGTGTGATAGAAGTTGTCGGTGCCCGCGATCATCGCGATGCTCGAGGGCAGCTGGGCGATGATGCCCGCCATGATCAGGATCGAGGCGCCGTTGCCGACGCCGTGCTCGGTGATGAGCTCGCCCAGCCACATGACCAGGATCGCGCCCCCGGTCAGCGACAGCACGACGATCAGGAACAGGCCGACGCCGGAGGGTCCGCCCGTCGCGACGATGCCGTCCTCCTGCATGAAGACGCCCGTGTAGACGAAGATGCTCTGGATCAGCGCGATCGGCACCGTGGCGAGGCGCGTCCACTGGTTGATCTTCTTGTGCCCCGTCGCGCCCTCCTTCGCCACCGCTTCGATGCGCGGCGAGATCTTCTGCAGCATCGAGAAGATGATGGACGCCGAGATGTACGGCATGATGCCGAGCGCGAAGATCGCCGTCTGGCCGATGCTGCCGCCCGAGAAGGCGTTGATCAGGCCGAACACGGCGGCGCCCGCGCCGCTGGCGGCGCGCTCCAGGTACTCCGGGTTCATGCCCGGAATGGGCACCTGGAATCCGAAGCGGTAGAGCGCCAGCATCCCCAGCGTGAAGAGGATCTTCTGGCGCGTCTCCGGAATGCGCAGGAGCTGGAAGAACTTCGAGTCCAACTGGCTACTCCCCCGCGCCTTCGGTCGTGTCGGGGGCCTCGTTCCCGCGGTCGTCCAGCAGCACGACGGTGCCGCCGGCGGCCTCGATCTTCTGCTTCGCGCTGCCGCTGAACTTGTGGGCGCGCACGGTGAGCTTGCGCTGCAGGTCGCCGCTGCCCAGCACCTTGAGGTGCGGGCTGGCGAGGCTGACGAGACCCGCCGCGAGCACCGAGTCGAGGTCCACGACCGCGCCTTCGTCGAAGCCGTTCAGCTTGTCGATGTTGACGATCGTGTAGTCCCGGCGGAAGCGGGCGTTCGTGAAGCCGCGCTTCGGAACCCGGCGATAGAGGGGCATCTGCCCGCCCTCGAAGCCCGGACGGCGCGAGTAGCCCGAGCGCGAGCCCTGGCCCTTGTGTCCGCGACCACACGTCTTGCCGCTACCGCTGCCGGTGCCGCGACCGACGCGCTTGCGCGTGTGGAACTTCTCGCCCTTCTGGCAGACCTGTTGGAGATCCATGGTTCAGAGCCTCAGAGGGAGACGCCCCTCAGCTGAGCGACCTGCTCGCGCGTGCGCAGCTGCGCCAGCGCGTCCAGGGTCGCCTTGATCAGGTTGACGGGATTGTTGGAGCCGTAGGACTTGGAGAGGATGTTCTTCACTCCCGCCATCTCGCACACCGCCCGCACGGAGGCGCCGGCGATGATGCCCGTGCCGGCGCCGGCGGGAACGAGGCGGATGATCGCGCCGCAGTAGCGGCCGGTGACGTCGTGCGGGACCGAGCCCTCGGAGGTCAGCGGCACGCGCTGCAGGTGCTTGCGCGCGTCCTTGTTGGCCTTCTCGATGGCGCCGGGAACCTGGCGCGCCTTGCCGTAACCGATGCCGACGATCCCGTCGCGGTTGCCGGCCACCGTGAGGGCGGAGAAGGAGAAGCGACGGCCGCCCTTCACGACGGCGGCACTGCGGTTGATGCGAACGAGCACTTCACTGAGCGTGGAGAGCTGCTCGACCTCGGCGTGGTCCAGGTATTGGATTTCGGTGCGCATACCGTTCCTAGAACTTGAGCCCGCCTTCGCGGGCAGCTTCGGCCAGGGCCTTGACGCGGCCGTGATACTTGGAGTGTCCGCGATCGAAGATCACGGCTTCGATACCCGCGTCCTTCGCCTTCTTCGCGAGCTCGGCGCCGATCCAGGCGGCGCGCTCGGACTTGGTCTTGCCCTGCAGGTCCGCCGAGTAGCTCTTGGCGGTGCTGCTCACGGCGGTCAGGGTCCGCCCCTTCTCGTCGTCGATCAGCTGGGCACTGATGTGCTTCAGCGAACGCGCGACGGACAGGCGCGGACGCGCCTGCGTGCCGAACATGTTCTTCCGGACGTGCCGGCGGCGGCGCAGCCGGGTTGCATCCTTGCGCTTGATGGCCTTCATCTTCGTGGACCTCAGCTACCGAACGTCTTGCCGGACTTCTGGCGAACTTGCTCGCCCGCGTAGCGGACGCCCTTGCCCTTGTAGGGCTCCGGCGGACGAGACTTGCGAATCATGGCGGCCAGCTGGCCGACGGCCTGCTTGTCGGGGCCGGACACGACGATCGTGGTCGGGTTGGGCGTCTTGATCTCGAGCCCGGTCGGGATCGCGATGTTCACGGGGTCCGCGTAGCCGACGTTCAGGACGACCTTCTGGCCCTGGACCTCCGCGTTCCAGCCGACACCGATGATGTCGAGCTGGCGGGAGTAGCCTTCGGTCACGCCGGTGACCATGTTCTGGACCAGCGAGCGCGTGAGCCCGTGGTAGGCGCGGGCCTGCCGCGAGGGCGAGTTCGCGGTGACGCGCACCTCGCCGTCCACGACTTCCAGGTCGATTTCGGGGCGGACGGAGATCTCGAGCGATCCCTTCGGGCCCTGGACGCGAACGTCCTTGCCCTTGAGCTCGACGGTCACGCCCGAGGGGACGGTGACGGGCTGTTTTCCGATGCGGGACATGGCTTCAGCAGACCTTGCAGAGGACCTCGCCGCCGACGTTCTCCTCGCGGGCGCGGCGATCGGAGATCACGCCCTTGGGCGTGGAGAGAACGAAGACGCCGAGACCGCGGAGGGCGGGGACGATGTCCTTCGCGCCGGTGTAGACGCGCCGGCCGGGCTTGCTGATGCGATCGATGGTGCGAATGACGGACTCGCCGTCGGGTCCGTAGCGCAGCTCGATGATCAGCTCCGAGCAGGGCTTCTGCTCCTGCACGCGGAAGTCCGTCACGAAGCCCTCGTCCTTCAGCACCGCGGCCATGTTGACCTTGAGCTTGGAGGCGGGCATCGAGACGGTCTTCGACCCGTTGCGGTTCGCGTTGCGAATCCGCGTCAGCAGGTCGGCGATGGGATCGGTCATCATGATGTGAATCCTCCTACCAGGACGCCTTGCGCATGCCGGGGATCTCACCCACCAGCGCGCGCTCGCGCAGGCAGATGCGGCAGATGCCGAACTTGCGGTAGACGGCGCGTGAGCGACCGCAGATTCCACAGCGGCGATAGCCCCGAACCTTGAACTTCGGGGGACGCTGCGACTTGACGATGAGAGACGTCTTGGCCATGGGGGTCGAGCTACCTTTCGCCTTCGCTGTCGGGGTTCTGGAACGGCATGCCCAGAGCCTTGAGCAGGGCGAAGGCCTGCTCGTCGTTGGCGGCTGTCGTTACGAACGTGATGTCCATGCCCTGCTGGAATTCGATCTTGTCGAGGGGCAGCTCCGGGAACACGGACTGCTCCGAGAGGCCCAGGCTGTAGTTGCCGCGGCCGTCGAGCTTGGTCTTCACGCCGCGGAAGTCGCGAATACGAGGGAGGACGACGCTCATCAGGCGATCGGCGAACTCCCACATGTGCGCCCGGCGCAGCGTCACGGCGCAGCCGATCGGCATGCCCTCGCGCAGCTTGAAGGCCGAGATGGCCTTGCGCGCCTTGCGAACCGTGGGCTGCTGCCCGGTGATCGTGGCCATGTCGCGCACGGCCGCATCCACCTTGGTCTTGTTCTCGACGGCCCCCTTCACGCCCATGTTGACGACGATCTTCGTCAGGCGCGGGATGGCCATTTCGTTGTCGATGGAGAACTGCTCCTTGATCGTGGAGCGGACCTCGGCGTCGTACTTTTCCTTGAGGCGGGGGCTCATGACTTGCCTCCACTCTTCCTGTCGGGACGCTTGCGCGTGCGCTTGCCCGCGCCGTCGACGTGCATGACGTTGCTGGCGTGGATCGAGACTTCCATCTGGACCCGCTCGCCTTTGGGGCTCTGCTGAGTGGGCTTGTTGTGCTTCCAGCGCACGTTCACGCCTTCGATCACGACGCGCTGCTTGTCGCGCAGCACCTGCTTGACCTCGCCGGTCTTGCCCTTGTCGTTGCCGGCCACGACGATGACCTGGTCGCCCTTGCGAACGTGCATCACACGACCTCCTGGGCCAGCGAGACGATCTTCATGAAGTTGCGGTCGCGCAGTTCGCGCGCCACGGCGCCGAAGATACGCGTCCCCTTGGGGTTGCCGTCGCCATCGACGATGACGAGCGCGTTGCGATCGAAGCGCACGTACGAGCCGTCGCTGCGGCGCGTGTTCTTGCTGACGCGGACGATGACGCCGCGCACGATCGTGCCGGTCTTCACCTCCGAGCCGGGGATCGCCTTCTTCACCGAGGCGACGATGATGTCGCCCAGGCTGGCGTAACGCCGCCGGGAGCCGCCCAGCACCTTGATGCACTGGGCTTTCTTGGCGCCGGTGTTGTCGGCGACGTCCAGCATGGTTTGCATCTGGATCATCGGTCGCTACTCCTCTTCTCCCGCGGCCTCTTCGGCCGCGTCCTTCATGCCGGCAGCGGCCTTCACGCTCGCCCCGACGTCCACGTCCTCGGTCAGCGCGGGACGCTCGGCCACCCGCTCGAGACGCCAGCGCTTGAGCTTGCTCATCGGACGCATCGAGACGATGTCGACGACGTCGCCGACGCGCGCCTCACCCGTTTCATCGTGGGCGTGGTGGCTCTTGTGGATCCGGACGTACTTGCCGTACTTCGGATGCTTGAACATGCGCTCGACGCGCACGGTGATGGTCTTCTCCATCTTGTCGCTCGTGACGACGCCGGTCAGCCGGCGGCGCGTTTTCCTGACAGCGGTCATGGCTAGCGCGCCTCCCGTCCGTGGATGCCGTGGATGCGTTCGTTCTGGATGGTCTTGATGCGGGCGATGGCGCGCCGCAATTCGCGCAGTCGGGCCGAGTTGGCCGCCGTCCCCGTGACCATGGCGAAGCGGAGGTCGAAGAACTCCTTCTTCATCTGGTCGAGGTCGTAGCGGAGCTCGTCGTCCGTCTTGCCTTCGATTTCCTTGATGTTCATCGCTGTGTCTCTTGGGGGCGCGCTGTGGCCCTCAGGTGGTCGGCAGGCGGCGCACCATCTTCACGCGGATGGGCAGCTTGTGAGCCACGCGCTTGAAAGCGAGCTTGGCCGCATCCTCGGTGACGCCACCGATTTCGAAGAGCACGGTGCCCGGCTTGATCACCGCGGCCCAGTAGTCGATGTCGCCCTTGCCCGTTCCCATCCGCACTTCGGCGGGCTTGGCGGAGATGGGCTTGTGCGGGAAGACGCGGATCCAGATCTTCCCCTGACCGCCGAGGGCGCGGTTGGCGGCCACGCGACTGGCCTCGATCTGACGACCGCTGACCCAGGCAGCGTCCAGCGACTGCAGCCCGAAGTCCCCGAAGGAGACACGGTTGCCGCGCTGGGCACTGCCGCGGATGCGGCCGCGCTGGACCTTACGGTGCTTGGTCCTCTTGGGCATCATCGCCATGGCTCAGCCCTCCTTCCTGGGCTCGGGGGCGGGCTGGGGCGCGGGCGTCGGACGGGGCGTCGGCGCGGCGCTCTGCTGTCCCGACGGAGCCGGACCGCGTCCGCCCCCACCGTGACCACCACCACCGTGGCCGCCGCCGTGGCCGCCGCCACCACCACCGGGGCCGCCGCGCGGGCGGGGCCCGCCGTCCCGGCGCGGTCGCCGCATCGGGCGGGCGTCGCCCAGGCCCGACTGACGGAAGTCGATCTTCTTGCCGCGCTCGATGTCGCCTTTGTAGATCCACACCTTCACGCCGATGATTCCGTACGTGGTGCGGCCCTTGGCCATGCCGTAGTCGACGTGCGCGCGCAGGGTCGAGAGCGGCACGCGGCCCTCCCGCTCCTTCGCCGTGCGAGCCATCTCGGCGCCGCCGAGGCGACCGCCGATCTCGATCTTCACGCCCTTCGCGCCGGCCTGCATCGTGGTCTGGATGGCCTTCTTCATCGCGCGGCGGAACGCCATGCGCTTCTCGAGCGCCTCGGCGACCACCTCGGCGACGAGCTGCGCCTCGAGCTCGGGTCGCTTGACCTCGCGCACCGTCAGGTGGCAGGTCATGCCCGTGATCTTCGTCAGGTCCTGCTTGAGCTGATCGACCCGGACGCCCTTGCGCCCGACGAGGACTCCGGGGCGCGACGTGTGCACGATCACGTTGACGGCGTCCGACGTGCGCTCGATCTCGATGCGCGGGATGCCGGCCGCCTTGTACTCGCGGTAGATGTACTTGCGGATCTCGTAGTCCTGGATCAGGAGCGTCGAGAAGTTCTTCTTGTTGGCGTACCAGCGCGAGCGGTGCGGCTCGATGGTGGCCAACCGATAGCCGGTGGGGTGTACCTTTTGTCCCATGTGATCTTTGCGGGCTAGGCCGTGACTCCGGCGGGTGCTTCGGCGGCTTCGGTCAGCCGGATCGTGAGGTGGCTGGTGCGCTTGCGGTACGGCATGGCGCGGCCCTGCGGGCCCGGACGCCAGCGCATGCGGTTGTTCACCAGAGGGCCGTCGTCGGCGCGGCAGTCCGCGATGACCAGGCGGTTGACGTTGACACCCTCGTCCAGGCTGGCGTTGGCCATGGCGGACTTGAGCACCTTGAGGTACATGGCCGCCGCGCGCTGCGGAGCGAACTCGAGCATCTCGAGGGCGCGGTTCGCGGACTGACCGCGAATCAAATCGGCGATCAGCCGCGCCTTGCGGGCGGTGCAGCGCGCGTAGCGGTGGCGTGCGGAGTACGTGGCGTTCATCGGGTCTTCCGGTCAGCCTTTGCGGGCCGCTTCCTTCTTGTTCGTGTGGCCGCGGAACTGACGCGTGGGGGCGAACTCGCCGAGCTTGTGCCCGACCATGTCCTCGGTCACGAAGACCTTCGCGTGCTGCTTTCCGTTGTGGACCATGAAGGTGTAGCCCACGAAATCGGGAATGATCGTGCAGGAGCGCGCCCACGTGGTGATGGGCGAACGCTTGCCGTCCTTTTCCTGCTTCTCGACCTTCCGCAAGAGCTTCAGGTCGACGTAGGGTCCTTTTTTGACACTGCGTCCCATGGGGTCGACTCCTGGCGTTAGCGCTTCCGCTTCCTGCGGTGGATGATGAACTTGTCCGTCGGGTGGTTGCGCTTGCGCGTCCGCCCGCCCTTGGCCGGCTTGGCCCACGGGGAGCACGGATGGCGCCCGCCCTTGGTCCGGCCCTCACCCCCGCCGAGGGGGTGATCGATCGGGTTCATGGCCGTGCCGCGCACCGAGGGGCGACGCCCCATGTGGCGACGGCGACCGGCCTTGCCGAGCTTGACGTTCTGGTGGTCGGAGTTGCCCACCCGGCCGATGGTCGCGCGGCAGCTGATGTGCACGCGGCGCGACTCGCCCGAGGAGAGCAGGATGACCACGTACTCGCCTTCGCGGGCGGTCAACTGCGCGGCGCATCCCGCCGCGCGGCAGAGCTGCCCGCCACGGCCGGCCTTCAGCTCGATCAGGTGGATCTGCAGGCCGATCGGGATGTTGGCGAGCGGCATCGAGTTGCCGGGGGTCGGCTCGGAGCCCACCCCGCTCATGATCGGCTGCCCGACCTCGAGGCCCGCCGGGGCCAGGATGTAGCGCTTCTCGCCGTCCGCGTAGTGCAGGAGCGCGATGTTCGCCGAGCGGTTCGGGTCGTACTCGATCGTCGCGACCCGAGCCGGCACGCCGTCCTTGTCGCGCCGGAAGTCGATCAGACGGTAGCGCCGCTTGTGGCCGCCCCCGCGTCGCCGCGAGGTGATGTGGCCGTGGTTGTTGCGGCCGCCGCTCTTCTTGAGCGGGCGCAGCAGGCTCTTCTCCGGCGCGACCTTCGAGAGGTGCGAGAAGTCGAGCACGCTGCCGTCGCGCCGGCCGGGCGATGTGGGTTTGTACTTCTTGATCGGCATCGCTCGGGCTCCTTAGAGCATCTCGATCGTCTGGCCCTCGGCGAGGGTGACCATGGCCTTCTTCCACGCCGAGGTGACGCCCGACGTCCAGCCGCGGCGGCGGTAGCGACCGCGCACGCGAGTGGTGTTGATCCGGACCACCTTGACTTCGAACAGGCGCTCGATGGCCTGCCGGATCTCGATCTTGTTCGCGTCCAGGGGCACGCGGAAGTGATACGCGTTGCGCTTGCCCGAGTCGTCCGTGGCCTTCTCGGTCACGAGGGGCTTGCGGAGGATGTCGTAGCAGCGGTCGATGGAGCTCATGCCTTGCCTCCGTCGGCCAGGCCGACGCGCTGGGTCAGCTCGCTGAGCGCGGCCGCCTCGATCAGGACGATGCCGCCGGCGACGACGTCGAACGTGCAGAGATCCGCGGCCGTGCGCACTTCGACGCCCGGGAAGTTGCGGAACGACTTCCAGAGGTTCTCGTCGTGCTCGGCGACCACGATCACCGCACGGCGCGGCGAGCCGACGTCGGCCAGCACCTTGCGCGCGGTCTTGGCCGCCGGCGCGTCGAAGGAGGGCAGCGTGGTCAGGATGACCTCCTCGTCGCGCAGCTTGCCCAGCATCGCGGTGCGGAGCGCCACGCGCCGCGCCTTCGCGGGCATGTGATACGAGTAGTCGCGCGGCCGCGGCCCGAAGACCGTTCCGCCCCCGCGCCAGATCGGCGACTTGCGGTCGCCGGCGCGCGCGCGGCCGGTGTGCTTCTGCTTGTAGGGCTTCTTGTTGGTGCCGCGCACCTCGCCCCGCGTCTTGGTCTTGACGGTGCCCTGGCGCTGGTTGGCCTGGTGCATGACGACCGCCGCCTTCAAGGTGCGGAACAGCACCTTGTCGCCGAAGGGCGCCTCGTCCACCTGGGCGGTGCCGAGCTTGCCGGCGTCGTAGGTCTTGACTTCCATGACTATTGAGCCGCCTTGACGAGGGCCGTCCGGGCCGTTCGGACCTGGACGAGGCCGTTCTTGGGACCCGGCACCGATCCGGCCACCAGGAGCAGGTTCTTGTCCGCGTCCACGTCCACCACGCGCAGGTTCTTGACGGTCGTCCGCACCACGCCGAAGTGGCCGGGCATCTTCTTGCCCTTGAACAGCGGGCCGCGGCGCTTGGTCGAGATCGAGCCCGGGGCGCGCACGTTCATGCTGCCGTGGGTCTCGGGACCGCGCTGGAAGTTGTGTCGCTTGATCGTGCCGGAGAAGCCGTGACCCTTGGTGGTCCCGACGACGTCGACGATGTCTCCGGCGGAGAACACGTCGGCCTTGATCACGTCGCCGACCGAGTGGGTCGGCTCGTCGGCGAGCCGCTCCTCGCGCAGGAAGCGCTTGGGAGCCACGTCGGCCTTCTTGAAGTGTCCGCGCAGGGGCTTCGTGACGCGCTTGTCCGGCACGTCCTCGAAACCCAGCTGGATGGCGTTGTAGCCATCCGAATCCTGCTTGCGGACCTGGCAGACGACGCACGGACCGACGGCGAGGACGGTCACCCCCGTGGAGGTGCCGTCTTCGGCGAAGACCTGCGTCATTCCGACTTTGCGTCCTAGGATGAGCGTCATTTCCTCAGAACGGATACATGGACATTGGGGAACCGGTTCGACCCCGAGAGCCAAACGCTCTCGACGCGGGGCCACGCGGCGACCCGGAGACGGGGAAAATCAAAGACGTCGAAGGACCTCGGAGGGAGTGCTCGTGAGGCTCTCGATGGTTGGTGTGGCGAGCGTCTGCGGGTCGATCCTCGTTCCCGTGCGGAAACTGGGAGTCGGCCCCGCGAGGGCTCCATCCGACGCAGCGCTCGCGCGCCGCGCTCTCGGCGCTAGGCCTTGATGCGGATGTCCACGCCGGCGGGCATGTTGAGGCTGCTCAAGGCGTCGACCGTCTGACTGGTCGGCTCCGAGATGTAGATCAGCCTCTTGTGGGTGCGGATCTCGAACTGCTCGCGCGACTTCTTGTCGATGAACGGCGAGCGCAGGACCGTGTACCGCTCGATGCGGGTCGGCAGGGGAATCGGGCCGGCCACGCGGGCCCCGGTGCGCTTGGCGGTTTCCACGATCTCCACGCTCGACTGGTCGAGCGCTTCGTGATCGTAGGCTTCCATTCGGATCTGGATCTTGTCCTTCATTCCGGCAGGCATTCCGACAGGGCGCGGCGGGCGGTCGCAGCGAGAGCAGTCACGGGGGTTGAACGGGGGGTGCGAGGCGGGAGGTCGGGGTCTTTAGGGCTCCGTCCGTCCAGCTCTCCAAATGGGAAAGGCCGCACAAGATACTGGTGGCGCGGGGGGGCGTCAACGTCGGTTCGAGGGGAATCCACGGCGATCCGCGGATCCTGCCCTCGATTCCCAGGTCGGCCTCGCGCGAGGGTCAGTTCCAGACCAGACCGCGTGCCTCGAGCTCCTCCGGGGGGACCTCGCGGAACCCCGAGGGCAGCATCGAGAACCCGGCCCGCCCCTGGGACAGCGAGCGCACCACGGTCGAGTAGCCGAACATGTTCGCCAGCGGCACGGTCCCCGTCAGGACCCGCAGGTCCCCCAGCGCGTCGACGCCCGTGACCTCGGCTCGGCGCCCGTTGAGGTCGGCCAGGATCCCGCTGGAGAACTCCGCGGGCGACTCGATCGTGAACGACATCCAGGGCTCGAGCAGCACCACGCGGGCCTCCGACAGCGCGTGGCGCAGGGCGCCGGCCGCCGCCTGGGAGAACGCGAGCTCGGCGTCCTTGCCGGGCTGCGACTCCCCTCCCGTGACCCGCACCGCGGCCTCCACCAGCGGGAACCCGAACTGGGGGCCGTTCTGGAGCCCCTGCTCGAGGGCCTCGGTGACGGCCGAGCGCAGTCGCTCGGGGATCGCGGACTCGGCGGCCGCGGTCCAGGCGACGCGCGGCTCGGCCTTGCCGGGCGCCTCGGGAGCCTCGGGAGCCTCGGGCGCGACGGCGAGCTCGACCTCGACCGCGCCGAACACCTCCTTGTTGCCCAGCGCTCGGTCCACGCGGGACGCTCCGCGCCCACCGCGGCGCAGGGCCTCGCGGTACGCGACGCGCGGCTTGCCCATCTGCGCCCCGACGTGGAACTCCGACCGCAGGCGGTGCTGGACGACCTCGAGGTGCAGCTCCCCCATCCCGGCGACGAGCCACTGGCCCGTGTCCTCGTCCTCGCGAACGAGGAAGGTCGGATCCTCGTGGGCGAGGCGCGCGAGCGCGGCGCGCAGCTTCTCGCGGTCGGCCGTCGACTCGGGCTCGACGACCATCGTGATGACGGGCTCGGGAAAGGCGGGCGGCTCGAGCAGCACGTGGGCGCGCTTGTGGCACAGCGTGTCGCCGGTCGCCGTGAACTTCAGCCCGGTCAGCGCGACGATCTCGCCGGGCCCGGCCGAGTCCAGCGCCTTGCGCGAGTCGGCGTGCATGCGCAGGACGCGCGCGATGCGCTCGCGCTTGCGCGCGCGCGGGTTGAAGAGCTCTTGCCCCGGCGTCAGCTCGCCCGCGTACACGCGCACGAACGTGAGGTCGCCGTGGGCGTCGGCGTACATCTTGAACGCCAGGGCGCAGGCCGGAGCGTCGCGCTCGGGCCCGCGCTCGACGGGCTCGCCCTCGGGCGTCTCGCCGCGGATCGGGGGGACCTCCGCCGGCGACGGCAGGTAGTCGACGACGGCGTCGAGCAGCGGCTGGATGCCGACGTTGTGCAGCGCCGAGCCGCACAGGACGGGCACGATCGTGCCGCCGACCACGCGCGCGCGCAGCGCTCGGCGCAGCTCCTCGGCCTCGGGGTCGCGCTTCTCCTCCAGCACGGCGGAGAGCAGCACCTCGTCCTCCGCCGCCAGCGCGTCGACCAGCTCGGAGCGCAGGATCTGGACGTCGTCGGTCAGCTCGGCCGGAATCGGCACGGACCGCGGCGGCTCGGCGCCCGTGGGGTCGAACTCCAGCGCGGTCAGGCTCAGGAGGTCGATGACCGCACGCACGTCGCCGTCGCGGTGGACGGGAAGCTGGATCGGGATCGCGGGGGCCTCCAGGCGCCGCCGCATGCTCTCGACGGCCGCGAGGAAGTCCGCCCCGGCGCGATCGCACTTGTTCACGAACGCGATGGCGGGCACCCCGAACTTGCGCATCTGGCGCCAGACGGTCTCCGACTGCGCCTGGACGCCGGCCACGGCGTCGATGACGAGGACGGCGCCGTCGAGCACGCGCATGCTGCGCTCGACCTCGACGGTGAAGTCGACGTGCCCGGGGGTGTCGACGAGGTTCAGCGTCGCATCGCGCCAGGGCAGCGTGGTCGCGGCGGCGGAGATCGTGATCCCGCGCTCGCGCTCCTCCGCCATCCAGTCCATGACCGTCGTGCCGTCGTCCACCTCCCCGAAGCGGTGCTCCACGCCGGAGAAGAAGAGCATCCGCTCCGTGACGGTGGTCTTGCCCGCATCGATGTGGGCCACGATGCCCAGGTTGCGCATGTGCGCAAGTTCCATGGGCGCATCGTAGCGGGCGCGACGCGTCGGTCGAGGCCGGCCGTGCAGGGGCCTTCGGCTCTCGGGCGCTCAGGCGTCCAGCGCCGGATTCGCGCGCAGGAACTCGCGCGCCCAGCGGTAGCCGTCCAGGAGCCCCTCCGTCGGGCGCCCGGTCAGCGCGAAGGCGGCGTAGAGCGCCTCGACCGACGCCAGGCCCGGCGCGGGGTCGACGAAGGTCTTGCTGACCCGCGGGTAGGCCGTGCGCAGCACCGGCAGGCGCCGGCGGACGAGGTCTCCGTCCACGTTCGCGAGCAGGCGGTCGACCCGCCGCCAGGCGCAGTCGACGAGGAGCAGCCCGAGGTCGGCGTCGGCGGCGGAGAGCTCCTCGCCCTCGACGTGCAGCAGCACGCGCCGGCCCGCGTCGAGGCGCCGATCGGGGTGGTACTTCTCGAACCGCAGTCCGGGACGGCCGCGCAACGGCGTCAGGGAGCACTTGCGCTCCGACTCGCGTGGATCGCGCAGGATCAAGACGTCGTCGTCGCGCATGTCGTCGGTGGATCGAAGGTGCTGTGGCGCGGGGGAACGAGCGAGGCCAGGCGCGCCGGAGCGCACCTGGCCTCGTGGATCGCCGGCCTGGCGGGACGCTCGGGTCCCGAGGGTCGCGCGGATCAGCGCGCGTAGTGGGCGTACGCCTTGTTGGCGTCGGCCATCTTGTGGACGTTCTCTTTCCACTGCACGGAGGCGCCGGTGCCGTTGTAGGCGTCGAGGAGCTCCTCGGCGAGGCTGATGGCCATCGGCTTGCCCTTCTTCTTGCGGGCGTTGTCGACGAGCCAGCGGATCGCGAGGCTCTGCTGGCGGTGTCGCTTGACCTCGCGCGGCACCTGGTAGTTCGCGCCGCCGACGCGCTTGGAGCGCACCTCGACGGACGGGCGGACGTTGTCGATCGCGCGCGAGAAGATCTCGGCCTTGTCCTCCACGTCCGGCAGCTTCTTGGCAGCCAGGTCGAGGGCGTCGTAGAAGAGCTTCTGAGCGGTGGCCTTCTTGCCATCCCACATCAGCTTGTTGATGAGCTTCGTGGCCAGCATCGATCCGTACCTGGGATCGGGGCGCTGGAGAACGGCCGTCGAACGGTAATTGCGGGGCATGGTCTCGGTTCCTATTTCTTCGGACGCTTGGCGCCGTACTTGGAGCGCGCCTGGAGGCGACCGTCGACACCGGACGAGTCGAGGCTGCCGCGGATGATGTGGTAGCGCACACCGGGGAGGTCCCGCACGCGGCCGCCGCGCACCAGCACCACAGAGTGCTCCTGGAGGTTGTGCCCCTCACCGCCGATGTAGGCCGTGATCTCCTTGCCGTTCGACAGGCGCACGCGCGCCACCTTGCGAAGGGCGGAGTTGGGTTTCTTGGGCGTCTGGGTCTTCACCTGGAGGCAGACGCCGCGCTTCTGCGGGCACGCCTCGAGGACGGGAGACTTCGACCGCTTCTTGATGTTCTTGCGGCCCTTGCGGACGAGTTGGTTGATGGTCGGCATGGCTAGGGGTCGAGTCCCTCGGGTGCGGCGCGTCCGGGTGGGCGCGGAGGGGACGCTTGGGTTCCGTTCGCAGGGCTCGGGGCGAAAGATTCTAGAGGAGGTCGGGTCCGGGTCAAGATGAGGGTCAAGATCGGGGACGAGATCGGGATCCCCGGCGGGCGCCTGAGCCCGCCGGGCACGGTGCCGCGGGTCAGCCCTTGGAGTCGCCTTCGGAAGGGGTCGGAGTGTCCTCGCCACCGCCGCCGCCGTCGCCACCCTCGTCGGAGGAGGCGGGCGGGGCCGGAGCTTTCTCCTCTTTCGGAGCGGCCGTGGCCGTGCTCGCGGAGGCCGGGGGTGCCGCCGGGGCACTCGCGGAACCGTCCGAGCCGGTAGCTGCCAGCAGGCCCCCCGCGGCGTCGGCCAGCGGGTCGGACGCTCCGGAGAGCAGCGCCTCGATCTCGCTCTCCACCGGGCGCGGCGAGAAGCTCGCCGTGGCGCCGATCTCGCCGAAGTCGATGTTCTTCTTCACGCGCGTGCGGTGGTGGTCGCGGAACCCGGTGCCGGTCGGCACGAGGTGTCCGAGGATGACGTTCTCCTTGAGCCCCACGAGGTAGTCGCGACGGCCGGCGATGGCCGCCTCGGTCAGGACCTTGGTGGTCTCCTGGAAGCTGGCGGCGGAGATGAAGGAGTCCGACGACAGCGAGGCCTTGGTGATGCCGAGCAGGAGCGTCTGGCCGGTGGCCGGCTTCTTGCGCTCCTTGCGCAGGCGCTCGTTCTCGTGGCGGAACCGGAAGCGGTCGACGACGGCGCCCGGGAGGAACTCCGAGTCGCCGGGGTCGTTGACCTGAATCTTCCGCATCATCTGCCCGATGATGATCTCGATGTGCTTGTCGTCGATGCCGACGCCCTGCGAGCGATACACGTTCTGGATCTCGCGCAGCAGGTAGACCTGCACGTTCTCCTCGCCGGAGATGCGCAGGATGTCGTGGGGATCGAGCGGGCCGTCGACCAGGGGCTCGCCGGCGCGCACGTCGTCGCCCTTGTGGACGCGCAGGTGCTTGCCCTGGGGCACGGCGTGCTCCTGCTCCTGGATGACCTCGTCCTTCGGGCCCACGGCGCGCACGATGATCGTGCGCTTGCCGCGCTTCTTGTCGCCCAGCTCGATGGAGCCGTCGATCTCCGAGATCACGGCGGGCTCCTTCGGGCGGCGCGCCTCGAAGAGCTCGGTGACGCGCGGCAGACCGCCGGTGATGTCCTCCGTACCGGAGATGTCGCGGGCGGTCTTGGCGAGCAGCTCGCCGGGGACGATCTTGACGCCTTCCTCGACTTCGAGGTAAGCGCGCTCGGGAATCGGGTAGAGCGCCAGGGCCTGACCCGCGTCGTCCTCGAGGACGATCTGGGGGTGCAGGTCGCCCTTGTGCTCGATCACCTGCTTGCGGATCGTTCCGCGGCGGGCGTCTTGCTCGATCTTGAGCGTCTTGTTCTCGATCAGGTCCTCGTAGCGCACGCGGCCCTTGAACTCGGCCAGGATCGGCACGTGGTGCGGGTCCCAGCGGCACATGGCCTCGCCGGCCTTCACGGCCTGGTCGGACTTCACGAAGACTTCCGCGCCGACCGGGATGGTGTAGCGGTCGACCTCGCGGCCGCGGTCGTCGAGCAGGCGGATCTCGCCGTTGCGGTTCAGGACGACTTCCTGCTTCGACGCGTTCGTGACGACCTTCAGGTTGGCGAAGGCCACGACGCCGTCGCGCTTGGCCTTGACCTCGGACTCCTCGACGGCGCGGCTGGCCGTGCCGCCGATGTGGAACGTCCGCATCGTCAGCTGCGTGCCGGGTTCGCCGATCGACTGGGCGGCGATGATGCCGACCGCCAGACCGCGCTCACCCAGTGAGCCGCGCGACAGGTCCATGCCGTAGCAGCGCGCGCACAGGCCGAAACCGGCCTCGCACGTCAGCGGGCTGCGGACGCGGATGCGTTCGTGGCCCAGCTCCTCGATGCGCCGCGCGGCGTCCTCGGTGATGAGCTCGCCCTCGCGGACGATGACCTCGTCGTTGACGACGTCGACGATCGTGTCGCGCGCGCTGCGGCCGCGGATGGCCATGGCCAGCGTCAGAACGACCTTCTCGCCCTTGTAGACGACGCCCTTGGTCACACCGTTCGGCGTGCCGCAGTCCTCCATCGACACGACGACGTTCTGCGCGACGTCCGTCAGCTTGCGCGTCAGGTAGCCGGCGTCCGCCGTCTTGAGCGCCGTGTCGGCGAGGCCCTTCCGCGCGCCGTGCGTCGACGAGAAGTACTCGAGGACCCGCAGCCCCTCGCGGAAGTTCGCCT
>CAYGPA010000016.1:24550-26032 GCA_964351535.1 uncultured Planctomycetaceae bacterium | reverse complement strand
CAGCCCGTTGAGACGCATGGCATGGCGACCCGAAGGCACGAACTCCCGGCTCCCACGGTCCGCCTCGCCGCGGACTTCACCACCCGTCTGGGAGCGCTCGGGAGGCGCCTGGCGCGCTCGCGCGGTCGGCGCGGCGGCGACGCCGCCGGCGCGGGCTGGGCGCGCGGGAGCGAGTTCGAGGGCCACCGTCCGTACCGTCCCGGCGACGACGTGCGCGAGCTCGACTGGACGCTGCTCGCCCGCTTCCCCGAGCCGCAGATCCGCCTGAGGCGCCCCGAGGGAGCCGAGCGCTGGGCCATCGCGCTCGACGCGAGCGGCTCGATGGGGCTCGGGGGCGAGCGCGGGCAGCACGGCAAGCTGCAGTGCGCCGCGGAGGTCGCGCTCGGGCTCGCGTCGATCGGCCTGGCGTCCGGTGCGGAGGTGCGCCTCGTGGCGCGCGGTGCGGCGGCGCCGACCGCGGTCGGCGCCGGGCGCGACCGCGGCGGCTCGGAGGACCCCGGACGGGACCTGCGCCTGCGCCGCACGACGGACGTGGGGCGAGCGCTCGCGTGGGCCTCCGAGCTGCGCGCGGGGGGAGACGGCCTGTCCGAGCTGCTCGCGCGCCCTGGCTGGAGCCGCGGAGTCGAGCGCCTGCTCCTCGTCGGCGACCTCTTCGACGTCCGACCGGCCGAGGTGGCCGCGCTCGTCCGGCCGGGCCTCGACCTCGGCGTCGTGCGCGTGCTCGCGCCGGAAGAACTCGCTCCGCCGGCGGAGGAGCGCGTCGCCTGGCTCGACGCCGAGGGCGACGGACGACGCACGGTGGACCTGGCGCGCGCGGCCGGCGCCTACCAGCGCGCGCTGCAGAGCGAGCTCGAGGCCTGGGAGCGCGTCGCCGTGCGCGGACGCCTCGGGCTCTGTGTCGCGCGCAGCGACGCGCCCTTCGAGCGCGCGGTGCTCCAGCTGCTGGGGCACCGCTCGTGAGTCCCCTGTTCGCGGTCTGGTCGCTCGATCGGCCGGCCGGCCTCTGGGCGCTCCTCGCGCTGCCCGTCGCCTGGTGGCTCGCGCGGCGGCGCGACGTGCCCGTCGAGCGCTTCACCGGCGCGCTCGCGCTCTGGCGCAGCGCGGCCCCCGACGCGGAGGCGGCGTCCGCGCGCAGGCGGACGCCGCCGGGCTTCCCGTGGCTCGCGGCGGCGCTCGCCGCCGCCGCCGTGGCGCTGGCGGGTCCGCGGTTCGCGACGGCTCCGAGCACGTGGACCTTCGTCGTCGATCGCACGCCGTCCATGTACCTCGCCTTCGACGCGCAGCGCACGCGGCTCGACGTCGCGCTGGAGCGCGCCAGTGCCCTGCGCGCGGAGCTGGGCGCGACCGACGTCGAGTGGGCGAGCCCCGGCGACGTCGCGGTCCGCGCGAGCGAGATGCCGTCCGCCTGGAAGCGCGCACCGCGCCCGCCGCGCGAGGCCGTGGCCTGGTCGCGCCGGGATCTCGGCGGTGTCGTGTGGGTCA
>CAYGPA010000016.1:15999-24540 GCA_964351535.1 uncultured Planctomycetaceae bacterium | reverse complement strand
CGGTGGCGAAGTTCGTCGCCGTTGCCTATCTGGCGCTGTCCGTCCAGCGCCACTGGAAATCCAACGGACTTCGGCGCATGAAGCTCTACGAGGTGGTCGAATTCATCGGCCGCTGGTCGATGATCGACGTCTTCGTCGTGGCGATCCTCGCCGCGCTGGTGCAGTTCGAGGCGCTCGCCACCATCAATCCCGGGATCGCGGCGGTGTCGTGTGGGTCACCGACGCCGCGCCCGATCCGCCCCCGCGGCGGGCGGGCCTCGCGCTCTCCGGCGGACCCGCCGCCCCGGGCCCGATCGGCGGTCTGGGCCAGCGCGTGAGGCTGTGGGACGGCGCGGAGGTGGTCGAGGTCTCGCGGCCCGCCGCGGCCCGTCCCCTGGTGCTCGACGACGACCTGCCCGGACCCGTGGCGCAAGTCGCGCGCGCGTGGGCCGAGGCGCGCGGGCTCGCCGTGCGCTCCGCGCGCGAGGCCGAGGCAGCCGTGCTGCACGTCGCGTGCGCCGCGGGGGACGGCGATCCGGTCGCGGTCCGCGCCGGGCGCGACGGCTGGGAAGCGCGCGGCGTGGCCTCCGACGTCGGCGGCGACGGGGAGGTCTGGCTGTCGGCGGACACCGCGGCCGGCCGCATCGCGCTCGTGCGCATCGTCCGCCCCGCGGGCGCCGACTCCGCGTCGAGCGCCGCGGGCGCCTACGAACCTCCGCCGCGCCTCGTCGTCGGCTGGCGCGAGCTCTCCGAACCGCGCGGGGACCCCGCGGCCTTCGCGGTCTCGTGGGCGGAGCTCCTCGACCGCTGCGCCCTGCCGCCGCCGGGTACCGTGGCCCTGGCCGAACGCCTCGACGCCGGACGCGGGCGGACCGCCGCTCCGGCGGGTGCCGGCGGCGCGCGCCCGCGGACGCGGTCGACGGCGCTCGCGACGCTCGTGGCGACGTTCGCCGGCGGGCTCTACGTCGCTACTCGTTCGCGGCGTCGTCGGAGAGCTCGACCTGTCCGAAGCGGCGCGTGAAGATCACGGTCGCGATCAGGCCGACGATGACGGCGAACCAGAGCGTGCAGAGTCGCGCGAGGATCACGGCGGCGGCGGCCGGCCCGCGCGCGATGTCCTGAGTCCAGCTCGGGACGAGCTCCGTGTACTTGCGCCGCAGCAGCGTTCCCATCGAGCCCTCGGTGACGCCGAGGCCGCCCGGGAAGATGATCAGCACCGCGCCGGCGACCGCGCTGAACGCGAACGTGAAGATCGCGAACAGGACGGGAACGGGCGGGTGTCCCTCGGGCACCAGGGCGTTGGCGATCAGCCAGAAGCCGAGGCATTCGCAGCCCCAGCCGACGACCGAGACCAGCGTCGGGAGCGGGATCTCCCGGAGCGACAGGAGCACGCGCGTGCTCTCGAACGAACCCTCGATGCGCGGTGCGAGCCGCCACACGTAGGGGAGCTTGCGAAACGTGCCCGCCGTGAAGTCGGAGAAGCGCTTGGAGCCGACCAGGACCAGACCCGCTCCGCACAGCAGGAGACCCGCCCAGAACACCCAGGCGTAGTCGGGCATCGTGGCGATGCCGCCGATGGCGACCAGGATCAGGTAGCCGAGCAGGTCGGTGAAGCGCTCGGCGACGACGATCGGAGCCGTGCGGTGGATGCGCGTGCCGTTCACCTTGCGGATGAGCCAGCACTTGAAGACCTCGCCCATCTTGCCCGGCGTGACCGAGAGGGCCATGCCGGAGAGGTAGACGAGGAACGACGTGCCGCGCTCGAGCTCGACGTCCAGCAGCCTCAGGTAGCGCTGCCACTTCCAGAAGCGCACGACGTAGTTCAGGAACGAGAGCCCCATCGTCGCCGGCAGCACCCACAGCGGGATCTCGGCCAGCGACGCGCGCAGCGCACGGACGTCGACCCACACGGCCATGCCCACGTAGACGAGCATGCCGAACACGACGCCGGCCAGGAGCCGGCGGGTCATCTTGGCGGGCAAGGCCACGTCAGGCGGTGGATCCCGGTGGGGCGGTCGCGGCGGGGAGTACGGCCGTCTCGATCGGCTTCGACAGCCCGCGGAACAGCACGAACTGGAGCACCGCGGCGACGGCGAACATCAGGAATGGGTTCCAGCCCAGCACGGCACACGGGGCGTAGCCGACGAGCAACGCGACGACCATCGTGAGCAGCGCGTAGGGCGCCTGCGTGCGCACGTGGTCGATGTGGTCGGAGGCCGAGGCGGTGGAGGACAGCACGGTCGTGTCGGAGATCGGCGAGCAGTGATCCCCGAAGATGGCCCCGTCGAGCACGGCGCCGATCGAGATGAGCAACAGCAGGTGGCCGCCGATGTCGCCGCGCTCGCCCAGGTCGAAGGCCAGACCGACGACCAGCGGCAGCAGGATGCCCATCGTGCTCCAGGACGAACCGGTCGAGAAGGCGACCGCGGCGGAGAGCAGGAACAGCACACCGGGCAGGAACTCCGGAGCGAGCCAGGATCCGATCAGCGCGCGCAGGTAGCTGGCGGTGCCGAGCTTCTCGCAGGCCAGGCCGATCATCCAGGCGAGGTACAGGATCACCAGGGCGATGAACATGGCGCGCAGCGTCGTCCACGCGGCGGAGAAGATCTCGCCGCGCAGTCCGGCTCCGAAGGCCAGGATCGCCGCGAGAGCGAAACCGGTCGCCGAGCCCAGGAGGATCGGGAACGCGCCGCTGCCGTCGTAGAGGACGCGGCTCATGCCCTCGAGGGAGAAGGCCTCCGCGGCGGACATGTCGAACGCGCCGCCGCGCCAGAGGATCGAGACCAGCGTGACGACGACGAACGACAGCAGGGGCAGGAGCGCCCGGTGCCCGCGCGGGATCAGGCCCTCGACGGGCTCGAGGCGCGTGGCCAGGTGACCGACCATCGGCCGCGATCCCGGCGCGACGACCTCCCCGGTGCGGCGCGCGCGGCGCTCGGCCGCGAGCATCGGGCCGAAGTCCCGCCCGGACAGCGCGACGACCGGGACGGCGACCAGGGTCAGCAGGCAGTAGAAGCGAAACGGCAGCGTCTGCAGGAACACGGCGTAGCCGTCCGCCGCCGACAGGCCCGCGGCGGGGAGCTGCGGGCTGAAGGTCGAGACCTCGAACGCGATCCAGGTGCTGAGGATCGCGAGCCCCGCGACCGGCGCCGCGGTGCTGTCGACGATGTAGGCGAGCTTCTCGCGCGAGATCCGGAAGCGGTCGGTCAACGGCCGCATGGTCGAGCCGACGAGCACCGTGTTGGCGTAGTCGTCGAAGAACACGCCCAGTCCGATCAGGTACGTGGCGAACTGCGTGGAGCGCGGACCCTTGGCGAGGCGCGCCACGTGGTCCATCATCCCGCGGATCCCGCCCGACCGCGTCATGACGCCGACCATCGCGAGCATCAGCACCACGAAACCGATGATCTGCGCGTTCTCACTGTCGACGAACTTGGGCCAGAAGAGCTGCGTGCCGATGTCGACCACGCCCAGGCCGACGGCCTTCGCGGCTCCGACCCCGTCGGCGCTGCGCAGGAGCCAGGTCGCGGCCCACACGCCGGCGAACAGGGCGACGACGGGTCGCCGCAGCAGAATCGCGAGGAAGATGGCGACGAGCGGCGGCACGACCGAGGTGCGCCGCGGAGCCCGCCAGTCCTCCCAGTCGATCTGGAGCGGCTCGCGACCTTCCTGGAAGCACGTGGCGCGGATGCTGCCGACGTCCGCGTAGAGCACGAAGTTGGCCTTGTCCGGGGACGTGCTCGCGGCCATGTGCTCGGCGCCGAAGAAGAGCGAGAGGCCCTGCGCGCTGGCTTGCTCGCGCAGGCCGCGAACGACGGCGTTGCGGGCGAGGACGTGGGCGTCGAGGTCGCCTTCCGGCACCCGACCGCTCTCGAGGGCCTCGGGCTCCGGCGCGATGAAGACGCCGCCCAGCTCGAACTCCGCGCGCGCGGGGTCGTCCGGGTCGATGCTCATCGCGCTCATCTCGAGCACGGCCTCGCCGAAGGTGCGCCCGTCCGGCAGCTCCTGCTCCATCAGGCGATACGCGTCGAGCGCCGCGAGCCTCACCACCGGTGGGTTCGGCATGCGCCACACGAGCACGATGAAGGCCAGGGCGACCAGCACACCGACGATCCTCAGCATGGCGGCATCCTAGCGGCGGGGTGGTCGCGTCCAACCGCGAACTCGGCGAGCGCGACGGCCGGGGTGGGGGGTCTCGGAGCCACTCGGTGTCCTTCGGCACGAGGGCCGTGGCCCCTGAGCCCTCGCGCGCCGGGAATGCTGTCGCATTCCCGGGTTCGGAGACTACGATCCGGTTTCCCGGCTGCCTTCGGACGCGCTTCCCACCGGCCGCGGAGGAGCGTCCACCCCGCGCGCGTCCGCGCGCGCCGGTGCGCGGCGCGCTTCGCACGGCGGTGCAACTGGCGGCCGAACCCAAGCACGCTCGACGCCTTCTGGGCCGCCGGCACGCCCGACGGGCCGGTCCCCGCCCGCTTCGACTCCCTCTAGCCCGGACGATTCATGAGCACGCAGCCGAAACGACACAACCGGCTGGCTTCGCCAGCCTCCCGGCCCCTGCCGGCACTTTCCGAACACCGGCGTCCTCGACGACCTGTAGAGGTCGCCTGCGGGACCGGCGCCCGCAAAACACCCGCAGGAGCCGAGTTGAGCCGCTTCGATCTACGCGTCATGAATCGTCCGGGCTAGCTCTCGGTCCCATGGAAACGACGCTCCCCGAGTGGTTCGTTCTCGCCCTGCCCTGGTTCGCGCTGACCGCGCTGGCCGGACTGGCGGCCATCGCCATCGGCGTCTGGGTGCTCGTGCGACGCAGCCAAGCGCTCGACCGCGCGATCGCGCGGCTCGACGCGCTGGAGGACCTGCGGGCCACGCTCACGATCGCGACTCGCGCGGTGGAGGAGATCGACGTGCGCCGGCTCGAGCACCTGCTGGTCGAGGTGCGCGACGCCGATCGGCGTCTGGGCGACGCCGTGCTCGACACCGTCGAGCGCCGCTCCGCGCCCGAGAGCCAGGACGTCGAGCTTCGACCCGCGTCCTACCCCCTCGGGGAGCGGGTCGTGAACCGCATGCTGGCCCTCGGCTATCGCCGCATCCAGGTCGTCGACGAACGCGACGGCCTCGAGAAGCTGGCGGACGGCGAGGTGCGCGTGGAGGCCCACCGCGACGGCGTGCTCTGCAAGGGCCGCGTGCTGGTCCGCGCCGGCCAGATCACCGACGTCGACGTCCGTACGGCGCACTCCCTGTTTCCCTGAACCCTCATCGCCGAAGCGAGCGCCATGGCCGTCGTCACGACCGTCGAGCGTCTGTCCGATCACGTCGGAGAGACCATCACCCTGCAGGGCTGGATCTACGCCCGTACCTCCAAGGGCAAGCTGCACTTCGTCCAGCTGCGCGACGGGACGGGGACGGTGCAGTGCGTCCTGTTCCAGAAGAACGTCAGTGCCGAGCTCTTCGACGCGATCGCCGCGGCCGGGCAGGAGTCCAGCCTGGTGCTGACCGGCGAGGTCAAGGCCGACGAGCGCGCGCCGGGCGGGTTCGAGATCGGCGTCTCGGAGGGCCGCGTCCTCCAGGCGGTCGACGGGTACCCGATCACGCCCAAGGAGCACGGCACCGACTTCCTGCTGAACCACCGCCACCTGTGGCTGCGCTCGAAGCGCCAGTGGGCGATCATGCGTCTGCGCGACGGCATCATCACGGCGCTGCGCGGGTTCTTCGACCAGCGCGGGTTCGTGTGCATCGACTCGCCGATGTTCACGCCCAACGCCTGCGAGGGCACGTCCACGCTGTTCGAGGTCGACTACTTCGGCGACACGGCCTACCTGACGCAGTCCGGTCAGCTCTACGCCGAGGCCACCGCGATGGCGCTGGGCAAGGTGTACTGCTTCGGCCCGACGTTCCGCGCGGAGAAGTCCAAGACGCGCCGCCACCTCACGGAGTTCTGGATGCTCGAGCCCGAGGTCGCCTTCGCGGACCTCGACGACATCATGCAGCTCGCCGAGGACATGATCGTGCACGTCGTCCAGGAGGTCCTGCGCCGCCGCCGGCCGGAGCTCGAGGCGCTCGAGCGCGACCTCGCGAAGCTCGAGTGCATCCAGTCGCCCTTCCCGCGCGTCACCTACGACGAGGCGGCCAAGATCCTCGCCGACCACCCGGACTCGAACTTCCAGTACGGCGACGACTTCGGCGCGCCGGACGAGACGATCATCTCGTCGCAGTACGACCGCCCCGTGCTCGTGCACCGCTATCCGACGGCGGTGAAGGCCTTCTACATGAAGCGCGACCCCGAGGACGAGACCAAGGCGCTGGCGGTCGACCTCCTGGGCTCCGAGGGCGTCGGCGAGCTGATCGGCGGCAGCCAGCGCGAGGACGACCTCGACCTCTTGCTCGAGCGCATCCGCGAGCACGAGCTGCCGGAGGAGGCCTTCCAGTGGTACCTGGACCTGCGCCGCTACGGCTCGGTACCGCACGCGGGCTTCGGCCTGGGCCTCGAGCGCTTCGTGGCCTGGATCGCGGGCGTCCAGCACATCCGCGAGGCCAGCCCGTTCCCGCGTATGATGACGCGACTGTCGCCCTGAGGCCGCTCGCGGCGCCCCGGAACCGGCTCTCGCGCCGTTTGCGGGCGCCGCCGGGGAGAAACTCCGGGATTCCCTGAAGGCGTGCACGCCCGGTTCGCGCGGAAGGGGCAGCACCGCTCCAGCCCGAAGGACACCCCATGCGCACCTCGCCCCGGATCGCGACCCTCGTCACCTGCCTGCTCACCGCCTCCGTCACGGCCGCCGAACCCGCCTCCGGGCACGAGGCGGAGCCCGCTGCGCGCGGGACGGCCTTCGAGGCGCTCGAGCCCGGGCGCTGGCGCCTCGACGCTCCGACCGCGGCCTCCGGACTCGAGACCACCGTCGGCCCGGAGGGCGTCCGGATCGAGGTCGAGGCACCAGGGGCGTCAGGGGCGTTCCAGCTCACCGCGCTCGGCCTCCGGCGCGGAGACGAGTTCTTCCCGGCCGCGTACACCGCACCCGCGCGCCGCGGCGAGCGCCTCGAGCTCCCGCGCGGGCCCTTCGTCGAGTGGTACGCCGCGGACCCGCGCGGCCTCGAGCAGGGCTTCGACGTGTCCGCTCCGCCCTCGGCGCCGGTCGCGGGCGAGCCCCTCGTCGTGGTGTTCGAGCTGCGGACCGAGCTGCTCGCGACGGTGACCGGCGACGGCCGCGGCGTCCTCTTTCGCACGTCCACGGGCGAGCCCGCCTTGCGCGTGCACTCCCTCGTGGTGCGCGACGCCGACGACCGCGAGCTCGCGGCGCGCATCCGCGTCGCGCCGGGCTCGCTCGAGTACGTCGTCGACGACCACGCGGCGCGCTATCCCGTGGTCATCGATCCGATCTTCGGCGCAGCCGATCTCTCGTGGTACGGCCCGCCGCACCTCAACAACGACTTCGGCGAAGGCGCGCGCGGTATCGGCGACGTGAACGGCGACGGCTTCAGCGACTTCGCCTACCAGGGGCCGTCCTACGGCGAGGTGTCCGTGCACTACGGTTCGCCGGGCGGAGCGCTGGCCACGCCGGACGTCGTGCTGACCGGCGACTCGGCCGGCTTCGGCGGCTCGATCGCGCCCGCGGGAGACGTGAACGGCGACGGGGTGGACGACCTGTTCGTCGGCGACCTCCACTACCCCGTCTCGACCGGAGGGATCATCGTGGGGGAGGGCCTGCTGTTCCTCGGCTCGCGGTCCGGGATCGCCACGACGCCCGCGTGGACCTGCTTGGGGGAGGACCAGGGCGTGCCCACGCTCTACGCCCGCGCGGTCGCGGGCATCGGCGACGTGAACGGCGACGGCTACGACGACCTCGCCGTCGGGGCACCGAACTACCGCGCGAAGCTGGACGGCTCCGCGGTCGGGCGCGCGTACGTCTATCTCGGAGGTCCGAACGGACCGACCACCCAGCCGAACTGGGTCTACGAGGGTGACCCGACCTACGCCAACAACGGCGTGAACTACTCGCAGAGCTTCGGCTACGACGTGTCCGGCGCGGGGGACGTGAACGGCGACGGCTTCGACGACCTGCTGGTCGGCATGCCGCACTTCTGCATCGACCCCGACGTGACGGCCTTCGAGGGCCGCGGCTACGTGTTCCACGGCTCCGCGGAGAACCTGGCCACGACGCCGAGCTGGATCGTCGAGGGCGCGCACACGAACGCGACCCACGGCTTCGACGTCGGGCGCGCGGGAGACGTGAACGGCGACGGCTACGCCGACGTCCTCGTGGGCGCCGACATCTACTGGGGCGGCGCGGGTTCCTCGCAGGGCCATGTGGCGCTCTACCTGGGCAGCGCTTCGGGGCTCTCGACGACGGAGTCCTGGTCGCGCACCGGCACGCTCGAGAACCAGCGCCTCGGACGCGTCGCCACGGCGGCGGGCGACCTCGACGGCGACGGATACTCCGACGTCCTCGTGACGAGCCCGTACGGCAATCTCCAGCCTTCGCCGGGCCTCGCGGAGGTCTTCCACGGCTCGCCGGCGGGCCTGCCGGCGGAGCCCGACTGGACGTCCCAGGGAGTTCAGGACCAGGACTA
>CAYGPA010000016.1:12227-15899 GCA_964351535.1 uncultured Planctomycetaceae bacterium | reverse complement strand
CGGGCCTGCCGGCGGAGCCCGACTGGACGTCCCAGGGAGTTCAGGACCAGGACTACTACGGCAGCGCCGGCGGTCCCGCCGGCGACGTGAACGGCGACGGCTACGCCGACCTCCTGGTCGCGGCGCCGCTCTACGACGTCCTGCAGCCCTTCTCGAACGAGGGGCGCGTCGACCTCTTCTACGGCGGACCGCGACTGCGCCTCGACGCCGTTCCGTCGTGGCAGGTCGAGCCGGACGCCGACACCGCGGCCCTCGGCGAACGCGCCCTGTTCGCGGGCGACCTGAACGGCGACGGCTTCACCGATCTCGTCGTCGCGGCACCGGGAGCCGACTTCGCGGCGACCGACGCCGGTCGAGTCCGCGTGCACTACGGCGCGGCCGGAGGGCCGTCGGCGACGCCGGACCTGGTGCTGGACGGCGCCCAGGCGGGCGAGGCGTTCGGGACGGGGCTCAGCGGCGCCGGCGACGTGAACGGCGACGGCTACGACGACCTCGCGATCGGCGCGCCGGGCTTCGACGGCGGCAGTGGAGCGGTCGGACGCGTGGTGCTGCACCTCGGCGCCGCCACGGGGCTCGCGAGCACGGCGGCGGCGCAAGCCGTGGGCGACCAGCCCGGGGCCGAGTTCGGGACGTGCGTGGCGGCCGCCGGAGACGTCGACGGCGACGGCCTCGCGGACCTCTTCGTCGGTGCGCCCGCGCGCGACGAGACGTTCATCGATCAGGGCCGCGGTCACGTGTTCCTCGGTTCCGCTTCGGCGCCGCTGGCGGGCCCCGCGTGGAGCCTGGACGGCGCGTCCGCGGGTGAACGGTTCGGAGCCGCGGCCGCCGCGGCCGACGTGGACGCCGACGGCTTCGACGATCTGGTCGTGGGCGCGCCCGGTTTCTCCGGCGGAGAGGCGGGCGAGGGCGCGGCGTTCCTGTTCGCGGGGTCCCCGGGAGGCCCCGCTCTCCTCCCGTCCTGGTCGTTCGAGCCCGACGTCGCGGGAGCGTCGTTCGGCGCCGCGCTGGGGCGCGCGGGCGACGTCGACGCGGACGGCCACGCCGACCTGATCGCGGGAGCACCCGACCTGGCGAGCGGTGGCGTCGCGCCGGGCGGGGTCTGGCTGTTCCTCGGTGCTTCGAGCGGTCTCTCGGGCGCGCCCGCCTGGACCGCGGTCGGCGGCGAGGACCTGGGCGCCTTCGGATCGAGCGTGGCCTGCGCGGGCGACGTGGACGGCGACGGCCACTCCGATCTGCTCGTGGGCGCACCGCGGGAGGACGGCAGCGTCCTCGACGGCGGGCGCGTCCACCTCTTCCTCGGTTCGGCCTCGGGTCCCGGCGTCGCGGCCGCGCTCGTGCTCGAGGGCGACGTCGCGGGAGCGCGGTTCGGCGCGGCCGTGGCGGGGGAGGGCGACGTGGACGGCGACGCCGTTGCCGACGTGCTCGCCGGGGCGCCCGCGAGGTCCAGCGGACAGGTCGACGAGGGAGCCGCCTTCCTCTACCGCGGCAGCAGCGCGGTCGTTCGGGCGCCGCGTCAGCAGCGGGCCGACGGTGTCGGGCTCGCGGCGACGTCGATCGCAGTCGGTGGAGCGCCTCAGGCGGGCACGCCGACGGTTCTCTCGCTCGAAGCGCGCTTGCCCGCGGGTCCCCGGAGCGTCCGGATGGAGCTCGAGGTGAAGCCCGCCGGCGTGCCCTTCGACGGCAGCGCGGTCCTGCGGTCGGCGGAGGTCTTCGCCGGGCCGCTCGCGGGCGTGTTCGACCGCGCGGAGGCCGCGTACGGCGGCCTCGCGGAGGGGGCGTTCCACTGGCGCGCGCGGCTCGTCTCGGACGACCCGTGGTTCCCGACGACCCCATGGGTCTCGATGCCCGGGCGCGCGCCGAACGAGACGGCGTTCCGCATGCTCGACGCCGGCCTGGGGACGCGGGGGAGCTCGACGCACGGGGGAACTCCCGGCGCGCGTACGGTGACCTGGACCGGGAACTGAGCCGCGGCGTCGTCAGAAGCTCGCGGGAACCGCCACGCCCGCGGCGCGGAGCGCCTCGGCGAGCTGCGCGACCACGCGCTCCTGCTCCGCGTAGGAGGCGTCGGGAGTGAACGCGTTCGGACGGTCGAGGCGCGCGTGGAGCGCGCGCGCCGCGCGGCTCTTGGCCCAGGCCAGCGTCTCCTGCGGCGGCCAGTCCTTCGGGTCGGCGCGGCCCGCCCGGGTCGCGTCGCGCATCACCGTCAGCAGGAACGGCACGACGTCGTCGCGGCCGCGCGCGAGCGCGCTCGCGGCGCACTCGACCCGGATCTCGAGGTCGGGGTGCGGCTCGCCGCCGACCGCGAGTGCGGCCAGACGCGCGGTCTGGGCCTCGGTCTCCGCGCCCGCGGCCAGCGCCGCGGCGGCCACCACGTCGCCCGCGTCGGCGTGCCGCTGCGCGGCGATCACGCGCTGCTCGAGGCGCGCGAGCAGGATCTCCGCGGCGCGCGAATCGGCGCAGCGCGCGAGCACGAGCGCCGCGCGCACGGCCTCGAGCTCGTCGGCGGCCAGCGCGCGACCCAGCTCGTCGAACCGTTCCCCGTCGAGCGCGATGGCGGCGTCCGCCGGCAGGGCGGTGATCCACGCCTCGAACGACTCGAGGTCGAACTCGTCCCAGTCGGCGGGCAGCTCGACGAGGGTCCGCGGTGCGGCGGGGGCCGGAGCGCGGTCGCCCGCCGCGCGCGAGTCCTCGGGCGCACCCGGGTCTTCGGAGGCCAACGCGCAGCCGGCGAGCAGCGTCAGGAGCAGCGCGGCGGGGCGTCGCCGGCGGCTCGCCCCCGTCGCGGGCCAGGCCGGCGCGAATCGGGCCGGCGCGAGGAGCGAGCGGGCGCGGTGTTCCACGCCGCCCATGGTCGGCTCAGGGCTCGAAGGCCCGCAAGCCTTCCTCGTCGGAAATCCAGAGCCGCCCGGAGGGAGCGTCCGCGCTCGGCGCTTCCCAGGCGACGTACATCCAGTCCCCGGAGCGTCGGATCGCGAACGGCTTCTCGTCTTCACCGTTCTCGCGGCTGACCCAGTACGCGTCCCGCTCGATCCTGACCTTCCAGGTCGTCCAGGGGCTCGAGAGCTCGAGGTCGGTGTCGCTGCCGCGCCTCAGGACCTCGAGCCCGGCCTGCGTGCCGTAGAAGGTCCCGTTGGCGATGGCTTCGGTGCGCCGGCGCGCCACGGCGACGTGCGGATCCTCCTGAAGGCCACGGGCCTTCGGAACCGGCAGGATCTCGGGGCGCAGGCGGCTCTCCCAGACCGCGGTGCGGCCGTCTTCGAAGCGCACGAACGCGCCGGTCTCGGTAGGGATGGGGCCCTCGACGGGCGGGATGCCCATCGACCAGGGTCCCTCCAGCTCTCCCGTGTCGGCCTCGAGGAACCAGGCGTCGCCGTCCTCGGTGATGCAGAGCAGCGTGCCCGTGCGCCGCGGCAGGGACACCGGCGTCCGCGCGATGCCGCCCAGGGACTCGAGGCTCTGCTCCCAGGCCAGCTCGCCGCGCGCGTCGATGCGCGCGAGGTTGCCCGAGCGGTCGGCGACCACGTGCTCGCCGGCCATGGCCACCGGGACGCTCTCGATCCGGCCCGAGCTCGACCAGTGGCGGTCGGGGATGCGCGAGAGCACCACCCGCTGGTCGGCGGGGTCGTCGAACTGCACGCGGACGGTCTCGTGGCCGAGCATCTCGAACACGAG
>CAYGPA010000016.1:0-12127 GCA_964351535.1 uncultured Planctomycetaceae bacterium | reverse complement strand
CGTGGAGCACCTTGCGCAGCTTGCCCGTTTGATCCAGCTCCAGCAGGCGCTCGTAGGTCGCGAGCGCCCGATCGATGTCGCCGGCCAGTGCGTGCGCGCGCGCGGCGGCGAGCAGCTCGTCCTGCTTCTGCAGGTTCTCCTGCTGCAGGCGCTTGCGGCTCGACTTCATGCGGACCTCGCCGCGCGCCAGCGTCTCCTGGTGCAGCTCGCGCAGGCGGATGCGGAGGCTGTCGATCGCGTCGGAGTCCTCCTCTTCCTTCAGCATGGCCTCGAGGTCGCCCACGAGGTCGGCGAAGCGCTCCTCCGCCAGCGCGGTCTCCTCGTCCTCGATGTGGGCTTCCGGCCACGTGGCCATGGTCGTCTCGAGGCGCTTGACGAGCGCGCCGAAGAGCTCCTGGACCTCCGGGAAGTCGCGCGTCGTGTACTGCACGGCCGGCGGTGCCGGCAGGTCGAGGATGCGCGTCAGCCCGAGCTTGGCATCCCCCAGGGTCACTTCCGTCTCGCAGTCGCGGAACACGACCATGTATTCCTCGCGGAGCGCGTTCTCCGCCTCGCGCAGGCGCTCGACCAGCGAGCTGCGCAGCGTCGCGACCTCGGGGACGTCGCTGTCGGGGAAGTGGCTCTCGAGGACGTTCAGCGCGATCCGGGGATCGTCCAGGTGCTGCGTGACCTCCTCGATCTTCTCGTTGAACTCGGCCTCCATGCGCATGCCGACGACGGCGCCCATGGAGCCCAGTACGAGCATCGCCAGCAGGATGACCACGTTGCGGCGGCGCCTGCGGCCCTGGGCCGACTGCCCGCGGGCCTGGGACAGCAGGCGGCGGACCTCGCGGTTGTTCGGCGAGTAGCTCGCGACTTGCCGCAGGGGCTGGACGGCCTTCTCGGCATAGCCGCTCTCGATCAGCGTGCGCGCGGCCTCGACGAGCCACGGGGTGCCGTCCTCGATGAGGCCGACTTCGAGCATGCGCGTGCCGAGCTCGAGGCGCGCGCCGGTGCTCTCCGGAAGACGCGAGGCGGCCGCGCGCAGCATGACGGCGGCGCGGAAGCGACTGCCCTGATCGTGCATGCTGCGCGCGAGGCGCAGCAGGTCGGTGGCGGAGGGGGACTCCGGCTCCTCCTCGTTCACGAGCTGCCGGTGCTGGAGGACGATCTCGCTGATCGGATCCTGCCGGTGGCGCTGGCGCAGCTCCTTCCAGCGCGCGACCGAGCTCGCGGGCTCGTTGTCGACGAGGTCCATGCGCCGCAGGAGGCGGCGACCCTCGCGGGCGGACATGCCCTCGAGCACGTAGGGCAGGCGGTCGGCCTCCCACTCGTTGAGCAGCATCTCGACCTCGCCCGGCCCCGGCGGACCCGGCGGCGAGTTGCGCACCCAGCCGGCCAGTCGCGAGCCGGCGCGCACGAAGCGGTTCTGCTCGAGCTCGCGCGAGGTCAGCACGAGGAGCTCGCGCCCGTCGGCGAGGCGCATCGTGCCGCGGTACAGGTGCTCCTGTACGGAGGCGCGGACCTGACGCAGCGGCGAGCCGAGGCGGTCGCTGATCTCGAGCACGCTGGAGGCGCCGTCGCACTCGCGCCAGAACTTCTCGAGCTCCGGCGTGGGCGGCGTCAGGTCGAACGGACACGGCACGTCGTCCTGCGAGATGAGTGACGAGTCACCGAACTGCTGCCCCTCGTCGGTCAGGCGCGCGTACTCGAGCAGCAGGTACTCGACGGACACGCCCGGACAGTGCACCGGCGTGCGACCTACGCGGCGCGGAGCCTCTTCGTCCTCTTCCGCGTCCTGCGAAGGATTGCGAACGCGGTCGGGCAGCGGGCCGGGCTCGAAGCGAAAGTGGACGCCCTCGGCGTCGAGCAGCTGGAAGATGCCCTCGAGTCGCGCCGCGAACGCGATCTCGGACATGCGCAGGCTGTCGACGCGGTGGTGCGTCTCCTGCACCCAGGCGCGCTCCGAGCGGCGGCGCCAGACCTCCGGGTCCTCGTCGGGCTGCGGCAGCAGGAAGATCTGGCCCCCGTGCAGGCCGAGCGAGGCGCTCAGCGACCTGCTGTGCAGCCGCAGGACACCCTCACGCCCTCCGCGAGCCAAGCCCTGGAGCAGCTCACCAAGCCCGATACCGGCTACGTCACCCTGAAAACCCATGGTGTGGGAGCCCTATCGACGCGCAGGGACCCAAACCTGACGGCTACGAAGGGTGTAGGCGTCGTTGGAGTCGTTCGAGGTCCGGCGGCCGATCGAGGTCGTCGAGAACTTCCTCGGCCGACACCTCGACGAACTGGAGCGGATCGGCCCTCGCGCGCAGTTCGCGCAGCGGTGCGTCGGGTGCACCGAGCTCGGAAAATAGTTCCCGTCCGACGACCACCGGATGTCCGAAGCGCCGCGTCCCGTCCGCGGTGCGCGCCGGGGCCAGCCAGCCGCGCGGCGGGCACCCGAGCGCGGTCCAGGCCTCGAGCAGCTGCTCGAACACGGCGGCGGGGACCAGCGGGACGTCGACGGGGGCGAGCACCAGGTCGCGACCCGGTCGGGCTCGCGCCGCGCAGGCCACCGAACCCGAGCGACCGGCGGCCCACCCGGGGTGGAACACGAGCTCGACCCCGGGGGGCAGACCCCGGGCGATGGCGTCGCGATGCGCGCCGGCGACCACGAGCGGCGGCAGCTCGTCGAAGCAGGCCCCCGCGGTGCAGAGCCGCTCGAGCGGCGTCCGCCCGCCCAGGTCGACGAGTGCCTTGCACGTCCCGAGGCGCCGACTGGCTCCGGCGGCGAGCACGACGAGGGCGGGCTTCACGAGCCGACGTAGCGGTCGTAGGCCGCGCGCGCGCGATCGGGGTCGTCGGTTCCCTGGATCAGGGCGCGCCCGTCGGCGAAGAGCGTCACGCACAGCGCATCCACGCGAAAGCGCAGGATCGATCCGGCGATGCGCACGTCCTCGGCGAGGCCGCGCAGTCCCTCGGCCACGCGCTCGAGCGCGGGCGCCCGGCCCGCACCCTGGACCTGCACCGCGTTGCGCCCGCAGAGCACGACCGCCGAGCGCAGCGTGGGGGCCTCGAGGAACGGGAACTCGCGCGCGCCGCAGCACGGGCACGCTTCGTCGCGCTCGACGTGCACGCTGCGCACGTGGCCGCGCCAGGCGTCGACCTCGAGCAGGCGCGCGGGCTCCGACTCCTCCGGCGTCTCGCCTGGAACGCGCGTCAGCCTGCGCAGCGCGAGGCCGGCCTGCAGCGAGGCGACGGCGCCCACCGCGGGCAGGATCACGCCGGCGGAGTCACACGTCGCGAGCGCGCCGGGCGGCGGCGGATCGGGGAAGACGCAGCGCAGGCAGGCTCCGACGCCCGGCTCGACCGCGAGCACCAGTCCCGCGCCGCCGACCACTCCCCCGTAGACCCAGGGAAGCCCCGCCCGGACGCAGTGGTCGTTGATCAGGTAGCGCGTGGCGAGGTTGTCGGTGCCGTCCAGCACCAGGTCCGCGTCGCCGGCCAGCCGCGCGAGATTCGAGCCGTCGAGGTGGGCCGCGACGGCCTCGACCCGCGTGGGACCGCCGATCCGCGCCAGCGCCTCGGCGGCGGCCTCCGCTTTCGGGGTTCCCGCGGCGGCGTGGCGGTCCTCGAACAGGACCTGGCGCGGCAGGTTCGTCGGCTCGACCACGTCGCGGTCGACGATCACGAGCCGACCCACGCCGCAGCGCACGAGCGTCTGCGCGAGCACGCCGCCGAGGGCACCGCACCCGACCAGCAGCACCGCGGACTCGCCGAGCCGCGCCTGGCCCGCGGGGCCGAGCGGCTCGAAGCGCTCCTGACGATCGAAGCGGTTGGAGGCCAGCACGGCAGGAGCTTAGCCCGAACTTTTCACGAGCACGCAGCCGAAACGACACAACCAGCGGCCTGCGGGTGGCTCGCGAATCACCGGGACGGTTCGCGATGCCCGTGCCGGGCGAGCGGGCCGCCGGGGCCACCCGGCTCAGAACGAGAGGCGCAGGCCGAGGATCGACGCGATCGGTCGCTCGGCGAACTCGTAGTCGGAGTGCGACGTGGGGTGTGGGTCGTCCCGGAAGGGCGTGCACGGACCCCACGTGAAGGCGCCGTTCATCTCCTTGGCGCCGCCGAACAGGTGCACCTGCTGCGGACCGCCGCCGTCGGCCAGCGGGGGGACGTCGGCGGGCGGAGGCGTCTCGTCCGCGGAGAGTCGGCCGGGTGCGGGATCCGCGACGGGAAGCGAGGGGCACGGCGGGAGCGCCAGGCGCTTCGGCGACCGTCGTCCGGGCAGGGCGCCCGGGCGGCCGCCTTCGCGCTGCGCGCTCCACGGCGGGGGCCACGAGCGGACCGGGGGCCGGGCCCCGGAGCCGCTGTCGGGTCCACCGTCGGATCCGACCTCGGAGGGCGGGTCCGTCTCGCCCGCGATCGCGCCGAGGAGCGGGGCGGTCGTCGCGGGGGCCGCGTCGAGTCCCGCGGGGACCGGCAGATGCGGGCCGTGGAACACCCGCGGCGGGCCGACCTCGGCGCCGACTCCGCTCGGCGGCGCGCTGGAGGCGAGCGGCGCGGGCTGCACGTGCCGGCGGTCTTCCAGGTCCTCGAGGTCGGCGGCCGGCTCGAAGGTCAGCGTGCTGGGAGGGCTCGCGCCACCGACCAGCCGCGCCCCCGGCACGGCGTGCCGGGCGGTCGACTGTTGATGCTCCTCGGCGCCGCGGTGCCACGCGTCCTCGAGTCGACGAGTCTCGAGCTCGAGAAACTCGCGCGCGGGGGCGACGCTCCGATCCTGCGTCGCACACCCCGCGCCGAGCCCAAGGAGAACGATGGCGAGCGAAGTCCGCATGTTCCCGTTCCTCCCCGACCGCCCCAGCGATCGACACCGGACCTATCGGGAGCGCGCGCTCGCGCACTGGACGGGAACGCGCCCCGGGACAGCCTTTTGCAGGGCTTTTGCGGTGCGGCTGGCCGGTCGTCGGGTGCCGGGCGGGTCGGGCGCGGCCGATCCGGCGGAGCGCGGGTCGCGGGCGGTCGGAATCGGACGGCAAGGAGGGCCGGTTCCGTGCCGATGTCCTCTTCGATGGACGCGCTCGACTCCCAGGGAACCCTTCCGCGCCGCGGCGTGCTCCGGCCGGCGCCGCCTGCCCGAACGCGAGTACCTCGAGCGCGTGTCCGAGCTCGAGCGGCGCGTCGCCGGCGCGGAGCGCGAGCTCGAGGTCAGCTCGCGCGTCGAGCGCGGAGCGCGCCGTTACGTGGACAAGGTCGAAGAACGGCTGGACCGGGCGCGCGAAGCGGCCGAGCGCCACCAGCAGGCCCAGAAGCGCCTCGCGGTTGCCCTGGGAGCCCTGCAGCGCGAGAACGAGCTGCTCCGCGCGCGCCTCGCCGCCCTGCCGGAAGCTTCGACGCCGGAGCCGCGACGACTCGCGGAGCGCCGCAAGGCCTCCGCGGGGTCCAGGCCGGTCTGGCTGGCGCGATGGCTGGGCTCCCGGGCGACTCGCGGGACGCGTGCTTGACACGCGCCCGCGGCGGCTCGATCCTCTGCGGGAATCGACCGTACACGGCGGAACGTCCGTTGCGCCGGTGTGGTGGGTATAGCTCAGTTGGTTAGAGCGCCAGTTTGTGGCACTGGAGGTCGGGGGTTCGAATCCCCTTACTCACCCCATGTTCGAGCGGGGAGCGCGCCTGGCGCGCTCCCCGCTGTCGTTCCCCGCGCGGCACCTCGCGCCCCGAGTCACTCCTCGGCTCACTCCTCGGCCCGCGCCCCGTATAGTCACGATTCCGAGTCACGAGTCCTGGTCCCGAGTAGTCCCGAGACGATGCCCCCCCCGACCCCGCTCGCCGCGCGTCTCGCC
The DNA here is from genome assembly GCA_964351535.1 of uncultured Planctomycetaceae bacterium. Classification (GTDB taxonomy): domain Bacteria; phylum Planctomycetota; class UBA1135; order UBA1135; genus JAUIDW01. The sequence goes on along the minus strand of CAYGPA010000016.1, from coordinate 6,323 downwards.
GCGGTCCTCTGCCTGGCCCTGGTCATCGGCTCCTGCCGGGAGGCCGCGGCCCCCGAGGTCGACCCGCTCGGCGGGGCCAGCCTGCGGCGCCTGCCGCTGTGGCCGCTGGCGGGAAGCCCGCAGCCGGAGGAGATCGAGCGCGTCGAGCGCATCCTCGTTCCCGCGGACACCTCCTCCTGGACGATCCGTGCCGCGTCGTCCGAGGTGGTCGAGGTCGAAGGACGCTCGCACCTGCGCCTCGACGGGGACGCCGACCAGGCCGTCTCGATCCCGATCGACCGCAGCTCGCGCGACTTCAACCAGGTCGCGGTCACCCTGCGCACGGGCATCAAGCGCGAGCTCGCGGTGTACCTCGGCGTGAGCGGCCAACCGCGCGCCGTCGGCGTCCATCCGCGGCACCTGGACGGCACGGGTGAGCAGGGCACGTGGATCTTCGACTTCGACGACAACCTGCGCACGCGTCGGGACTACGACCTCGTGACGATCGAGATGCGCGGCTGGAAGGGACCGTGGGAGCTCCACGGCGTCGACCTCCTGCAGCGACCGCGGGCCGCGTGGCTCCCGCCGCACGACGCGCGCGCGCCCGTCGCCATCGGCGCCGACGGTCGCCAGGCGGTCGGACTCACCGTCGAGCGCGCCCTGCAGAGCGAGTTCGAGGTGCCGCCGCGCGCGACGCTCGACTTCGCGGTGGGTGTACCGCGCACGCTGGTCCTGCCGAACAAGAAGGAGCCGCTGCGGGTCGGCTTCCGCCTCTTCGACGGCGACGAGCTGCTCGAGTCCAGCGACATCGAGCTCGTTCCGGCGGAAGAGGGGTGGATCCCCTGGGTCTCCACGGTGGTCGACCTGTCGAACTTCGCGGGACGCAAGCTGCGCGCGACCTTCGCGCTCGAAGGGCGCGTGGGCTCGGTCTGCGCGCTCTCCGTTCCGCACGTGTTCGGGCGCGGGGACGAAGAGCCGCAGGTCGTGCTGCTCGTCACGTCGGACACGCATCGCGCCGACCACGTCGGCGCCGCGGGCGGAGACGTGAAGACGCCGGCGCTCGACGCGCTGGCGGCCGCGGGCGTCCTCTTCACGGACTGCCTCACGAGCACGAACGTCACCAACCCCTCGCACATCGCGCTGATGACGGCCACGCATCCGCGCGACACCGGGATCCTCGACAACTACCGCCAGGTCAGCTCGGGCGCGCCGACGCTCGCCGAGCAGTTTCGCGATCGCGGCTTCACCACGCTGGCGACCGTCAGCGCGCAGCACCTCTCCCACGCCGAGAGCGGCCTGGGGCAGGGCTTCGACCGGATCTCCGCCCCGCGCGTACCCCAGCGGGACAGCGTCGAGACGATCGGCGACTTGATCCAGTGGCTGCCGGAGCTCGACGACCGGCCGCTCTTCGTGTGGCTGCACGTCTTCGACGCGCACACGCCGTACGAGCCTCCCGCTCCCTACGGCGAGATGTACCGCCCGGAGGGATCCGGCAATCCGTTCGCGCCCGGACAGCCCGAGCTCGAGGGCTTCGCGGATGCCTTCCTGCAGGCTGCGGTCGGTCGGCCCGGGCTGCGCGACCTCGAGTTTCCGAACACCCAGTACCGCGGCGAGGTCAGCTACCTGGACGAGCGCCTCTCGACCGTCCTCGGTCACGCGCGCTTCCAGAACGCGATCGTGGCCGTCACGTCCGACCACGGCGAGTCCCTCGGCGAGCACGGCGTGTACTGGGACCACGCCGGGCTGTACCCGCAGACGCTGCGCGTTCCGCTGATCCTGCGCTGGCCGGGCGTGCCCGCGGGCGTACGCTCCGAGGCGCCCGTGCGCCAGATCGACGTCGGGCGGACGCTCTTGAACCTGGCGAGCCTGGACCGGATGGAGTTCGCGGGACGCGACCTGCGCGAGGCGCTCCCGGACGAGGCGACGGGGGCGATCGACGAGGCGGCGGGGAAACGTCCGCGCTTCGCGCTGGCGGCGCACGGCCTCTCGGCCTCGATCACGGAGGGCAAGTGGCACCTCGTGCTGCACCTGCGCCGGCATTTCCCGCAGTCGAATCGCCTGTCGGACGTCAAGGTGCTCGTGCCGGAGCACTCCGTCGAGCTGTACGACCTCGAGAACGACCCGCATTGCGAGAACGACCTGCGCAAGCGCGTCAAGATCGCGAAGCCTCTGCGCGCCAAGCTCCTCGCGTGGCTGCGCGCGCGGCAGGAGCTCGGCTGGAAGGGCGAGGCGCTCCAGGACGCGGGTCGGATGGCCGAGCTGGCGGAGCTCGGCTACGCGAGCCCCGAGGGCGGCGACGAGTCGGAGCTGTTCGACTTCGACTGCGACTGCGACAACTGCGCGATCTACCGCTGAACCGCCGAGGCGTCCGCGTCCCGCAACGTTCCGCTTCGACCGACGTTCGGCCAGGTGCGCGTCCCGCCGCGCGCGCCGTGGACCACGACGTGACGCGGCGGCGAGCCGCACGGGCCCCGACGCCTCCCGGCGATCCGCACGCCGCCGGCGACGGACTGCGCCTCGGCCACGAGGCATCCGGACGCGCGCGCGCCGCCCGGATCGACGCGCAGGACTCCGCGCGCGCTGCCCTCCGCGTCGAGGAAGACGTTCCAGACCCTGGCGCCGTCGTCGGCGCGGGTGAAGACGATCGCGCCGGCGCGGACGAGGACGGGTGTGGTTCCGAGCGGTGCCTCGAGCACGTGCTCGCGCCCGCCGGCCAGCCGGGGGCCGCTCCGCGTTGAGCCCGCCCCGGGCGCGCCGGCGGGGTCGTGGAGGACCCACCGTCCGCGCGGCAGGCGCAGCGTCCGCCGGCGCCGACCCGCGTGCATCGAGGGCGCGACGATCACGTCCGGTCCGAACAGGAAGGCGTCGTCGATCGCCCGCAGCGAGGGGTCCTCCGCGTCGTCGAACCAGAGCGGCCGCCAGGGAGGAACGCCGTCCTCGCGGGCCTCGACCAGGGCCGACGCGAGGGTCGGCCGCCAGCGGACGCGCCGCTCGAGCGCCGCGCGAACGCGCCGCTCCGCCGCGGGCCCGAACGACCAGGGCTCCTTGCGGCAGGTCGACTTCTCCGCGTGGCCGCGCGCGAAGGGATAGAACGCAGCCAGCTCGAACCAGCGCTGGAAGAGCTCGGCGCTCGGGTCGCCGGAGAACCCGGGGACGTCCGGGCCCGCGAGCGGCTGACCGGACAGGCCGAGGTTCAGGATCATCGGCACGCTCGCCCGCAGGTCCTTCCAGCGCGAGCGGTTGTCGCCGGTCCACGTGGCGGCGTGGCGCGTCCCGGCGAGGTGGTTCGCGCGCGTCAGCACGAAGGCCCGTCGCCGCGGACGCGCGCGGCGCAGTCCCGCGCGCGTGGCTGCGGCCATCCAGGCGCCGTAGGCGTTGTGGAAGCGTGCGTGGTCTCCGCCGCCCGAGCCGCGATGGCGCGCGGAGTCGGGCAGCGTGCGGGAGGGCGTGTCGAACACGGCCGGCTCGTTCATGTCGACCCACAGACCGTCGACACCGCTCGCGCGGACGAAGCGCTCGACGAGGTCGGCCCACCAGCGGCGCGTGGCGGCCCGCGAGAAGTCGGGGAAGTGGCACTTGCCCGGCCACACGCGGGCCTGCACCGGGCGGCCGCGCGGGTCGAGGACGAAGTGCCCGTCCGCGAGGCCGGTCTCGTAAGGCTCGTAGCCCGCCGCGCGCGGGATCCCGGGGTCCAGGATCGCGACGACGCGCAGGTCGAGGCCGTGCAGGGTCTCGACGAGCCCCGCGGGATCCGGGAACCGCCGCGCGCTCCACGTGAACGGGCGGTAGCGGTGCATGTAGTCGATGTCGAGCCAGAGCGCACTGCACGGGTGCCCGCCGTCCCGCAGGCGATGGGCGACCTCGAGCACCTCGCGGGCCGTCGAATAGGAGTAGCGGCACTGGTGGTAGCCCAGCACCCACGCGGGCACCGGCGGCGTGCGCCCCGCCCAGGCCGTGATCCGTTCGAGGAGGTCGGCGGCGCTCTCGGCGCGCAGCACGTGCACGTCGAACGCGCCCTCGAACTCGAAGCGCACGTCGCTCTCCCCGCAGCGGACGGCGCCGCGCCGCAGCGTGTCCGCGACCACGCCCGTGCAGCTCCCGTCGGCGCCCAGGGCCAGCACGAACGGATGGGACTGGTAGAGCGCCGCGGTGCGCTCGTCGTAGCCCCACGCATCGCTGTTCCACAGCGTGACGTCGCGGCCGTTGCGGCGCAGCGGTCCCGCGACCTCGCCGGTTCCGTAGAAGTCCGTTCCGGGCGGGAACTCGAGGCGCGCCTCCAGGCGCGCGCCGCGGCGCACGAAGCGGACACCCTGGGTGGGGGAGGGGTGTGCCGCGCGGCGCAGTGCGCCGCGGCGCGGCAGCACCGGAGTGCGTGCGGCGAGGCCGGAGGTCGAGCGCGCGACCCAGGTCGTCACGTCTCCGCCGAGTCGCGGCGTCCGCCGCGGTTCCGCGGCGAGGATCGTCGTTGCGCTCATCGCTCGACGACACGGTGACCCCGCGGCGCGCGGACCGCAAGCTCGCGCAGCGAGGCTTCGTGCCGCGAAGTGCCGAGTTGTGCGCGGGAAACGCGGGTCCCATGATGCCGGTCCATGGGTCGCCGTCTCGTCATCGTGTGGATCGCACTGCTGGCCGCGTCGCACCTGTGGCTGTTGCGCCACGCTCCGCCGACGCCCGCGCCGGAGCGGGCCGTCCAGGTCGCGGTGTGCGACGACGCCGGGACGCGCGCCGGCGAGACGATGCGCATCGCCTACCACGCCGGGAGTCCGGGGGGTGCAACGGCGGAAGACGGGGGACTCCCGGTCCTGCTGCTGCACGGCTCCCCCGGGCGGGGAAGCCACATGACCCAGCTCGGGGCCGAGCTCGCGCGCGGTGGACGCGCCTGGTTCGCTCCCGATCTGCCCGGGTTCGGGGAGAGCGAGGCGTGGGTGCCGAGCTACTCGATCCTCGCCCACGCGCGCGCGATGCTCGAGTTCCTCGACGCGCTGGCGCTCGAGCGCGTTCACGTCGTCGGCTGGTCGATGGGGGGCGGCGTCGCGCTGCACCTCGCGCGGCTCGCGCCCGAGCGCGTGGCCTCGGTCGCGCTCCTGGGTTCGATCGGCGTGCAGCGCGCCGAGGGGTCGGGCAGCTATTCCTTCGAGCACGTGAAGTACGCGGCGCTCTACGGCCTGGTCGTCGCGCTGCCGGAGCTCGTTCCGCACTTCGGCTGGCTCGGTGCGCGCGCTCCGCGCCACGCGTTCGTGCGCAACTTCCTCGACACGGATCAGCGGCCGCTGGAGGCGCTCCTGCGCAACCTCGAGCACCCGACGTTGATCGTGCAGGGACGGCAGGACTTCCTCGTCCCCGCCTGGTGCGCCGAGCGCAGCCACGAGCTGGTCGCGGAGTCCGAACTGTTCGTGTTCGACGGCACGCACTTCCTCGTGTGGAACGGCCGCGGGGGAGAGCTCTCCACGACGCTGTCGGCGCTGGAGCCCTTCCTCGAGCGCAGCGAGGACGAGGCGCACGTCGCGCTGCGCCGCAGGGTCGATACGAGCACGCGCGTCGACGCGAAGGCGTCGCCGCCCGGCTGGCCGCTGGAGCCCTTCGAGCTGCCGCGCAGGATCGCGTGGGGGTGGAGCTTCGCCGTGCTCGCGCTGCTGTCGGCGGTGGCGCCGATCGAAGCCGCCGCGGTGGGGGGCACCGCGCTCGCCCGGCTGCAGGTCGACGCGGGGCTCGCCGTCCTCGCCTGCGCGTTCGGTCTCGCCGTTCGCGCGCTCGCGCGCGGCCGTCGCGGCTGGGCACTCGCGCGCGCACCGCTCCTCGGCGTGCTGGGGCTCCTGCCGGCTGCGGCCCTGTCGGCCCCGGTCACGACCTGGCTGTCTCCTTACATCGGAGTGTTCGGGGCGGACGTCGCGAGCTGCGCGCTCGTGGTGTTCCTGGCCCGGGGCCTGCGCGCCCTCGCACGGCGCAGGACTCGAGAATGACGGCGGGTCGGTGAATTCGCTTGCAAGGCGGACCGGGTGGATTATTCCGGATCCACCGTGTCCAGCCATCTCCGCTCCATCGACCGCCTGCAGCTGCGCGACGCCTTGCTCCGCAGCGAGTTCGCGTCGGCCCCCGGTGCCGCCGATCGCTACGGGGTCGAGGTCGAGTTCTTCCCCCTGCGCTTCGCGCCGGGCGCCACCGTTCCGGACGTCGTTCCGCTGCGTCCTCGACGCGCGGGCGAACTCGGCTCGGCGGACCTCGTCGCGCACTACGCACAGAGCGTCGGCGTCGGCGCGCTGACGCCCGAGGGCGGGATCCTGGAGGGCCATCCGGGCACGGGCCGATTCACGTTCGAGCCCGGCGGCCAGATCGAGTACAGCTCC
>CAYGPA010000015.1:15165-26305 GCA_964351535.1 uncultured Planctomycetaceae bacterium | reverse complement strand
CAGAGCCGCGCGGACGTCGGCCTCGCCTTCGAGGGCTCGAACGCGCGCCGGAACTGGCGGGTAGAGGGAGGCGCCTTCGATCCAGGACTCGTCGATCGACGGCTCGTATCCCAGCGCCGCGAGGGCCTCCGCGGCCATCGTGTAGTGGTTCGCGCCAGCGCCGGCTCGCTCGGGAAGCATCTCGGCGTGTGCCTGGAGGAGTCGATCGAGTCGCGCGCCGGATTGCTTCGCGGAAACGTGGGGTCCGGTTCCGCACGAGGCGAAGCAGGCTCCTCCTGCGGCTGCGAGCAACTGGCGGCGATCGAGCGGCATGCCCGCGATTGTGGTCGCGCGCCGGCAGCAGGGCGAGTAAGGATCGTGTCGATCGCGTCTCGCAGCCGAGCGGCCGCGCGGCCGAGGCCCCGGCCCGGCTCCCGGCAGCGGGGGAGTGGACCTCGGTCTGCTACGGTGGACGCGTGCACTACCGCGAGCTCGAGCCGAGCGCGGCGCTGCGACCCTTCGTGCGCTGTTTCTGGATTCTGCGGGCGCCGGGCTCGCGCGGTGAACCGCAGGCGGATCGCATCGTGCCCGACGGATGCTCGGAGATCGTGGTGAACCGGGCCGATCCGTTTCGGCGCGTGCGCGGCGGGGCACGGCGCGAGCAGGAGCCGGTGCTCCTGGTCGGGCCCGCGGGGCGGGCGATCACGATCGCGCCCACCGGAGAGGTCGACCTGTTCGGCATTCGCTTCGAGCCCGGCGGACTTCACGCGCTGCTCGCCGTACCGGCGCACGAGCTCTTCGAGCAGGACCTGTGCCTGGGGCAGGTCGACGGTCCGCTGCGGGGCGAGCTCGAGCGCACGGCGCCGTGTGCCACCGTGGCCGAACGTCAGGTCGCGACCGAGCGCGTCCTCGCGCGCCGCCTCCGGACGCGGCGCGCTTCGACCGCGGCCCGCGAGCGGGTACGCGCGGCCATCGGACTCGTCGCGCAGGGCCCGCATTCGGTCGAGGCCCTCGCCGCGCGGCTCGGCACGAGTCGGCGGGCCCTGGAGCGGGACTTTCGCGATCAGGTCGGTCTGTCGCCCAAGCTCTACGCGCGCGTCGCGCGCCTGCAGGCGGTGCTGAAGAGGCTCGAGGGCGGACGGCCTGCCCGCGGCTGGGCGGAACTGGCGGTCGCCTGCGGGTTCGCGGATCAGTCCCACCTGATCCGCGAGTTCCGCCTGCTCGCCGGCACGACGCCCGAGCGCCACCTCCGCGAGCGCACGCCGCTGGCGGCCTGCTTCGAGGCGCGGGACGCCCCGGGGGGCCTGTCGCATTCTTCCAATCCTCGACCGGCGGCGCACTCCAGGATCCCAGCGGACCCGGACGCCGTGTAAACCCATCGAGGATCCCGCCATGCCGTCTCGCTTCGCTCTGCTCGTGATCGTGTTCATGCTCTCGTCGCTCTACCTGGCGCGCTCGCAGCCCGAGGAAACGTCCGCGCGCGCGGCGGAGGAGCAGGTCGAGGCACTCGACTGGCTCGCCGGCAGCTGGAGCGGCGACATGTGGGGCGGTCGCTTCCACGCGTTCTACAGCACGCCCGAAGGCGGCACGGTCCTGAGCCACAGCCGGCTGCTGAAGGAGGAGAAGGAGGCGTTCTACGAGTTCGAGGTCTTCGCGCTGCGCGACGGCGTCGTGCACCTGCAGCCGTTCCCGCGGGGAGCGAAGGCCGTCGGGCTGCGGTTGCACTCGCTCGACGCCGCGGCGCGCACGGCCGTCTTCGAGAACCCCGACAAGGACTATCCCACGCGCATCGAGTACCGGCGCACCTCCGACGACGAGCTCGTGATCACGCTGACCGACCCGCATGGGGGAAGTGACGAGACCGAGCGCTTCGTGCTCGGGCGCGACCCGAATTAACATTCAACCGTCTCGCGCGCGGGGGCCGATAGCGGCTGGATGCCCCGCCCGAACACCGCGCCCGCGCGCCTCGCGCTCTGCCTCGTTCTCGCCTCTCTGGCCGGCTGCATCACGCCCGTGCGCGAGGGCTGGGTAGCCTTCGACCGCGGGGACTACGGGACGGCCCTCGAGCGCTGGATGCCGCTCGCGCAGCAGGGGGACGCCGACGCGCAGTTCCTGGTCGGGCTGATGCACGAGGACGGCCAGGGCGTCGCGCGCGACGCGTACGAGGCCGCGCGCTGGTATCGGCTCGCGGCCGAGCAAGGGGACGCGGCGTCGCAGAACAACCTCGGCCTCCTGCTCTACGAAGGGCGCGGCGTGGCCCAGTCCATGCCGGAGGCGGCGCGCTGGTTCGAGGCCGCGGCGGAGCAGGGCTTCGCGCCGGCCCAGAGCAACCTGGGCGTCATGCACCTGCTGGGCCAGTCCGTACCGCGCGATCCGGAGCGCGCGCGCGAGCTGCTCCAGCTTGCGGCGGAGGCGGGAGACGCCAAGGCGCAGCGCGTGCTGGCCACCGTCGTCGAGAAGGGAGTGGGCGGTCCGCGGCGCCACGAGGATGCCGTCGCGTGGTACGAGCGCGCCGCGCGTCAGGGCGTGCCCGGGGCACAGGTCCGGCTCGCCAACCTGTACCTCGCCGGCGAGGAGCTCCCGCGCGACGAGGCGCGCGCGCGACAGTGGTTGCGCAGTGCGGCGCGGCAGGGAGTGCCGGCGGCCCAGTTCGGGCTGGGCTGGATGAGCCTGCAGGGACGCGGGGGAGAGCGCGACCTCGCGGAGGCGGCGCTCTGGATCGAGCACGCCGCCGACCAAGGCCTCGCCGCGGCGCAGACGCAGCTTGCGCGCATGCACCTCGACGGCGTCGGCGTCCCGCAGGACGACGCGCGCGCGGCCGAACTGCTTCGCGCCGCCGCCGACCAGGGTTTCGCGCCGGCGCAGTACAACCTCGGCCTGGTCTGCATCCAGGGGCGCGGACTCGAGCGCGATCTCCTCCAGGGCATCCGCCACTTCCACGCCGCGGCGGATCAGGGCCTGCCGATCGCGCACGCCAAGCTCGGTTCGATGTACGAGCTCGGGCGCGTCTTCCTGCGCGACGAGGTCAGCGCGTACATGCGCTACAGCCTCGGTGCGGAGTTCGGAGGCGAGCAGGCGAGCCGGCAGCGGGACGAGCTGGGCGCGAAGCTCGCGCCCGAGGAGCGCGAGCACGGCGAGCGGCTCGCCCGCGCCTGGATGGAAGCGCACTCCGGCCGCGAGTTCTCCGCGGCGCGCGCGACTCCGTAGCTAGCCTCCCGCCGGCTGCCTCCCGCCGGCTGCCTCCCGCCGGCTGCCTCCCGCCGGCTGCCTCCCGTAGGTGAGGCGGCGCCAGACCCACTCGAAGGGGCCCATGCGGAAGCGTCGCAGCCACAGGCTGCTGAACGCGACCTGGAGCCCGAACACGACGAGCGCGACGAGCAGCAGCCCGGAGTGGGGGACGCGGTCGTAGAGGTCGAAGCCCTACCAGCGGAACAGCGCGTTGGAGATCAGGGACTGGCCGAGGTAGTTGGTGAGCGCCATGCGGCCCGCCGCCGCGAGCCCGGCGCGCAGGCGGGGCAGGGTGCCGCTCGACACGAACAGCGCGACGGCGCCCAGGTACCCGAACGTCAGGAGCGTGGCGCCCACCTCGGTCGCGAGCACGGCGAGGAGGTCTCCGTCCTGGCTCCCGCTCGCGAACCTGCGCCACGTCGAGCAGGCCTCGAGCGCGAGGCCCAGCGTTCCCCCGATCCACGCGCAGCGCACGTGCCACGCGCGCCGATGCTCCTCGAAGAAGCCCTGGCGGATCAGCGCGGCGCCGACGAGGAACCAGGCCAGCACGCGCCAGTTGAACGAGATCACCGACGAGACGACGAGCCAGGACGCATAGCCCACCGAGTTCACGAGCAGCGTCGAGCGGTACGGGCCGGTCTGGTACGCCTTGCGCTCGAACGCCGGCCAGGCGGCCTCCCCGAAATCGGTGTCGACGAAGTCCTGGAAGCGGACGTTCTCGTCGGCGGCCCAGACGGGTAGTTCCGCCGCGGACGGCGGGGCGTCCGGCGATCCGAGCACTACCGCGGAGAGGCACGCTCCGACCAGGAAGCACGCGCCGGCCAGGATCCAGCACGTGCGCGGCCGCGCGCGGTGCAGCAGCAGGAGCGCCAGGCCCGCCACGGAGTACACGAACAGGATGTCTCCGACGAAGAGGAACACGCCGTGGAGCAGCCCGAGGACCGCCAGGACGGCGAGGCGGCGGAGGTACGGCCGCGTGAAGTCGCGGCCCGCGGCCTCCGCGCGTCGCCTCTGCAGCATCAGCCCCGTGCCGAAGAGCAGCGAGAACAGCGCCACGAACTTGGTCATCAAGAGGGCCGTCACCGCGAACCAGGCGGCGGTGTCGGCCCACGTGTCCGTCGTCGGCGGGGCGTAGGCCGCGTCCGAGGTCAGCGCGAAGCTGGGCAGGTTGACCACGTAGACCCCGAGCAGCGCGAAGCCGCGCAGGACGTCCAGCGTGACGATGCGATCGCCGGCGGGCGTCGGCGTGCGGAGCTCTCCTGAGACCATGGAGCTCACCTGTGCGCAGGAGCCGACCGGATATTGGCCCGCCGATGGCTGCGGGCTCCCGGTCGAGGGGCTCGTGCGAGCGGGGTTCCGGCCGCCCGGTCTCGGCGCGGCCCCGGCCTCAGCGGGAGAACTCGACGGCGCCGCTCTCGACGTCGTACATCGCTCCGACGACGTCGATCTCTCCGGCCTCGCGCATCGCGCGCAGGACCGCGCTGCGCTCCAGGAGCATGGCGACGGTCAGCTCGACGTTCTTCTGGGCGACGGCCTGCACGAACTCGGGGTTCTTCGAGTTCCGCAGCGCCGGGTCCGCGGGCTCGGGCGTGGCCTCGACGGCGGGCTCGAGCTTCCCGAGCAGCGTCGTGAGGTGTCCCAGCTCGACGCCGTCGCAGGCGCCCTTGATCGCGCCGCAGTGCCGATGGCCGAGCACGACGACGAGCTTCGCTCCGGCGACCTTGCAGCCGAACTCGATGCTGCCGAGGATGTCCTCGTTCACGAAGTTCCCGGCGATGCGCACGCTGAAGATGTCGCCCAGGCCCTGGTCGAAGACCAGCTCGGCGGAAACGCGCGAGTCGATGCAGCTCAGGATCACCGCGAAGGGCCACTGGCCGTCGCGCGTCTCGTTGACCTGTTGCAGGAGGTTGCGGTTGGCCTTCAGGTTGCGCGCGAACCGCTCGTTGCCTTCCCGGAGGAGCTGCAGCGCGTTGTCCGGCGTCATGGACGCCTGGGTCAGTTCGGTGTGAGTTCGCATGGTGTGCGTGGCGACCCCGCGGGCGGCGAGAAGGGGTTGAAGGGTGAGGGGTTCAGCCGTGCTGGAGAAGCACCTGGCCCGATCGCGTCGCTCCGGAGACGTCGACGGTGATCCCGCGCTCCCCGGCGGTGCTCCGGAAGTCCTCGATGATCTCCACGACGTCGTGGTCCATCTCGAAGCACTCGTTCAGGTCGATGGTGACGCGGGAACCGTCGGGGATCCTGCTGAGCTCGCGCCGGATGGCCCCCTTGTTGAGGAAGGTGACCTCCTCCGACAGTCGCAGACGGACGGAGTGGCGGTCGTCGACGTCGCTCTCCTCGATGTGGAGGAAGTGCGAGTTGCGGTAGTTGCGCTGAAGGATGATCACGACCGCGACGGCCATGCCGAGGATGATGCCCTTCAGCAGGTCGGTGAACACGATGCCGAGGATCGTGACGATGAACGGCGTGAACTGCGACCAGCCCCGCTGGTACATCTGCTTGAACAGGGACGGCTTCGCGAGCTTGTAGCCCACGACGAACAGGATGCTGGCGAGGACGGACAGGATGACCAGGTTCAGGACCTCCGGCAGCACGACCACGAAGAGCAAGAGCATCGCACCGTGCAGGATCGCGGACATCTTGGACTGCGCGCCGGACTGGATGTTCGCCGAGCTCCGCACGATGACCTGCGTGATCGGCAGGCCTCCGATCAGCCCGGAGAGCACGTTGCCCGTCCCCTGGGCGAGCAGCTCGTGGCTGGCGGGCGTCACCCGCTTGTGCTCGTCGAGCTTGTCGGTGGCCTCGAGGCACAACAGCGTCTCGAGACTGCCCACGATCGCCATCGTCGCGCCGGCCACCCAGACGGCCGGCTTCCCGATCTGGGACCAGTCGGGTGTCCGGAAGAGGGCGATGAACTCCGCGAAGTCGTCGGCGATCGGCACGGACACCAGGTGTTCGTCGCCAAGGGCCCACTCGGGCGCGAAGCGCGAGGTCAGGAGCTGGTAGGCGATGCCGAAGGCCACCGCGACCAGCGGGCCCTGGATCAGACGGAAGATCTTGGCGCGCTTGGTCAGCACGGTCTCCCACAGGATCAGGATCGCGAGCGCGATGCCCGCCACGAGCACGGCGTTCGGCTCGATCGAATCCACCATGCGGCCGAGCTCCGAGAACGTCGTCTCGCCGTCGGGCTGCAGGAACTGCATTTCGCCCTCGGGGTCCTCGTCGTAGCCCAGCGCGTGCGGGATCTGCTTCAGGACGATGATGATCCCGATGCCGGCGAGCATCCCGCGGATCACCGCCGACGGGAAGAAGTAGCCCAGCACGCCGGCCCGCAGGAGCCCGAGCACGAACTGGAACACGCCCGAGATCACGACGGCCAGCAGGAAGGTCTCGAACCCGAGATCCTCGATCGCGTGCAGTACGATGACCGCCAAACCCGCCGCGGGACCGGACACACCCAGCGGCGAGCGGCTGATGCTGCCGACGACGAGGCCGCCGATGATCCCGGCGATCAGCCCCGAGAAGAGCGGCGCGCCGCTCGCGAGGGCGATGCCCAGGCACAGCGGCACGGCGACGAAGAAAACGACGATGCTGGCCGGCACGTCGCTGCGGAGCGTTTGGAGGGCTTTCATGGGCGGTCCGGGGGGCGAGGCTTCGCGCGGCCCCTGGGTCGGCATGAGAGGTGGCAAGGCCACCGCGGACCGTAGAGGCAGCCACTCGATAGCTCAATGGCAAAAGTTCGGCCCTAGGCGATAGATTCATGCTATCACCCGTCTGGCCGCGACGGCGCGACCGGACCCGGGTCTCCCGAGCGTGAACAGAACGCCCTCCCTGCGCCAGCTCCAGTACTTCATCGCCGTCGCCGAGGCCGACAGCTTCCGGCGCGCGGCCGCGCGGCTGCGGATCAGCCAGCCGACGGTGACCGGCCAGATTGCCGCGCTCGAGGCCACCGTCGGGATCCGGCTCTTCGAGCGCGCGTACTCGGGTTCGGTGCTGACGCCCGCGGGACGCGACCTGCTTCCGGGCGCGCGCCGCGTCGTCGAGGAGCTCCAGGGATTCGTGGATCGGGCCGAGTCGATGTCGCACGGGCCCGCGGGCACGTATCGGCTGGGCGTCACGCCGACGCTCGGACCGTACCTGCTGCCGTACCTCCTGCCGGAGATCCACCGCAAGTACGAGGCGCTCAAGTTCTACGTGCGCGAAGGCACCCCGCGCTTGCTCGAGAGCGACCTGATCGGGGGCGAGCACGACCTCGTCCTGACGCCGCTGCCGGTCGAGGCCGGCGACCTCGAGGTCGCGCCGCTGTTCCGCGAGCCGCTGAGGCTCGTGCTGTCCGTCGAGCACCCGCTCGCCCAGAAGCCGTTCGTCGAGCCCGCCGACCTGCGCGACGAGCCGGTGCTGACGCTGCAGGAGCACAACCTGTTCCACAAGCAGGTCCGCGAGCTCTGCGACCGCCTCGGAGCGCGCGTGCTGCGCGACTACGAGGGCACCAGCCTCGACACGCTCCGCCAGATGGTCGTGATGGGGATGGGGGTGGCGTTCCTCCCGGCGCTCTACGTGCGCTCCGAGATCCAGGCCCGGGACGCGCTGCGCGTGACGAACGTCGCCGGCGAGGCCATGGAGCGCACGCACGCTCTCGTCTGGCGCCCGACCTCCCCTGGAGCGGAGCTGTTCCAGGCGATCGCGCGCGACATCCGCGAGCTGATCCGGGAGCGGCTGGCCGGGGAGGTCACGCCGGTGCCGAACCCGATCCTCGGGCAGTGAGGGCGGGGATGGCGGCCGCCGCGGCCGGCCAGGTGAACGGGGGGCTGGACGGCGTGGCTCTGAAAGGTCACCATATAGTGACATGAAGGCCGTCGAACCGCGCACTTCGGACCACGTCTGGCGGGCTCTCGCCGATCCCACCCGGCGGGCGGTGCTCGACGCGCTCGCCGAGGAGCCCCGCACGACCGGACAGCTCGTCGCGAGCTTTCCCGAGCTCTGCCGTACGGCCGTGATGAAGCACCTCGACGTGCTCGAGCGCGCCGGGCTGCTCCTCGTGAGGCGCGAGGGGCGCGTGCGCTGGAACCACCTGAATCCCATGCCCATCCAGCGGCTCTACGACCGCTGGGTTCACAAGCACGTGCGCGGAGTCGCTTCGGCGGCTTCGCGCTTGAAGAGCCACGTCGAATCCGGGAGCGCGGGCTCCCGGCCGACCCAACGCAGGAAGCGAGCGAAGAAGAGATGAGTGCCAAGACCCTCGAAGTGCGCGCGGCGCAGTACGAACTCGAAATCCGGATCGACGGTTCCCGGGACAAGGTGTGGAAGGCCTTGACGGAGGAGACCAACGCCTGGTGGTTGCCCGACTTCCACATGGTGGGGGAGGGGTCGGTCGTCCACTTCGACGCGCGCGCCGGCGGCCAGCTGATCGAGTCGCGGGCGGACGGCGGCAGCCTGCTCTGGTTCACGGTCCAGTGGTGCACGCCGGGCGAAGTACTGCACCTCTCCGGGCACGTGGCGCCCGACTGGGGCGGGCCGGCCACGTCGCTGCTGAAGATCGCGCTCGAGGATGCGGACGGCGGCACGCTGGTGCGCTTCACCGACGCGCACTTCGGCCACGTCAGCGACGAGAACCTCGCGAGTCTCGAGGACGGCTGGAAACAACTGCTCGGTTCCGGGCTGAAGCCCTACGTCGAGTCGCGCTGACCCGCGGCGGCGGGCTCCGGCGCGCGGCGCGGGATTCGGGTATCTTGCGCCCGAACTCGTCACCTCCGGAGCCCCCCATGACCTCGCCGTTCCTGCTCGCCCTGACCGCTGCTCTCGCCGCCACGCCGGAGGAGCCGCGCGCCTTCGAGATCGCCGACTACTACCGCACGGCCTTCGTCGGCGCTCCGGCCGTGTCCTCCAGCGGGTCGCGCGCGGTGTTCTCCGTGCGGCGTTACGACTTCGAGGCGGGCGAGACGTGGACCGAGCTCTGGTCGATGTCCGCGGACGGCTCGGGCCTGCGCCAGCTGACGCACGGCCGCCACATGGACAGCGGCCCGGTCTTCGCGCCCGACGGCGAGCGCATCGTCTTCACCTCCGACCGCGCCGAGGGCAGGCAGCTCTTCGTCATGCCGCTCGACGGCGGCGAGCCGCGCCAGCTGACCGACTGGCCCGCGGGCGTCGCCGACCCCGTGTGGTCCCCGGACGGCAAGTACCTCGCGGTCACCTCCGAGGTCTATCCCGAGTGCGGCGCCGACGCCGACTGCAATGCAGGGATCGCGAAGGATCGGGCCGGCGGCAAGCTCTCCGTGCACGTCGCGGACGAGCTCCTCTACCGCCACTGGACCGGCTGGCGCGACGGACGCTACGCCCACGTGCTGCTCGTCGACGCCGAGACCGGCGCGGTCTTGCGCGACCTCACGCCGGGCGCCTTCGACAGTCCCGTGTTCTCGCTCGGCGGCGGTCCGGGGTACGCGTTCGCACCCGACGGGAAGACACTGTGTTTCGTGTCCAACCGCGACGGGGACCAGGCCGAGTCGACCAACGCCGACCTGTGGGAGGTCTCGCTGGAGGACGCCGAGGCCGAGCCGCGCAACCTGACGACCGCGAACCGCGGCTGGGACGGCGCGCCCGCCTATTCACCCGACGGCGCGCACATCGCGTTCCTGTCGCAGCAGACGCCGGGCTACGAGTCCGACCTGCGCAGGGTGGCGCTGCTCGAGCGCGCCTCCGGGAAGGTCCGCTACCTGACGTCGCGCCAGGGCTTCGACCAGATGGCCGACGCCGTCGCCTGGGCTCCCGACGGAGCGACGCTCTACTTCCAGGCCGAGGAGCTGGGCCGCACTCCGCTCTACCGGGTGCCCGCGGTCCCCGCGAATGGCGAGCGCATCGAACTCGTGCACCGCGACGCGACCATCGACGGCTGGGAGCTCACGCCCGACGGCAGCGCGATCCTGTACTCGCGCCGCGCGGTCGGTGCGCCCCCGGAGATCTTCCGCGTGGCCGCCGCCGGGGGCGAAGCGCAGCGCCTCACGCGCTTCAACGCCGACCTCGAGGCGGAGGTCGACATCCGCCCCGCGGAGGAGATGTGGGTGCGCGGCGAGGACGGCACCCGCATCCACGTGTTCCTCGTGAAGCCGCACGGCTTCGATCCGGTCAGGAAGTACCCGCTGATCCTGAACGTCCACGGCGGCCCCCAGTCCCAGTGGACCGACGGCTACCGCGGCGACTGGCAGGTCTACCCCGGCAAGGGGTACGTCGTGGCCTTCGCGAACCCCACGGGCTCGACGGGCTACGGCCAGGAGTTCCTCGACGGCATCGCCTGCGACTGGGGCGGCCGGGTCTACCGCGACCTGATGAAGGTGACGGACGCGCTGGAGCAGCTGCCGTACGTCGACGCGGGGCGCATGGGCGCCATGGGCTGGTCCTACGGCGGCTACATGATGATGTGGTTCCAGGGCCACACCGAGCGGTTCCTCTGCCAGGCCTCGATGATGGGGCTCTTCGACCTGCCGTCGTTCTACGGCGCGACCGAGGAGCTCTGGTTTCCCGAGAAGGACCTGTGCGGCACGCCCTGGACCTCCGAGCACTACCGCCGGTGGTCGCCCTCGGAGCACGTCGAGAACTTCGGCACGCCCGCGCTCGTCGTCACGGGCGAGCTCGACTACCGCGTGCCGTACACGCAGAGCCTGATGTACTTCACCGCGCTGCAGAAGCAGGGTGTGCCCTCGCGCCTGGTGGTCTTCCCCGGCGCCGGCCACTGGCCCGCGTGGCACGAGATGGCCTTCTACTACAACGCCCACCTCGACTGGTTCCACCAGTGGCTCGGCGGCGAGCCGGCCCCCTACGACGTGATGGACTACGCGCGCAACCGCGCGCCGAGCTCGTCCGGCGCGCCCGGTGCGCCCAGTACCGACGGAGACTGAGCGCTCCTCGAGCCCGGGCGGCGCCGCGCGGCTCAGCGCATGCGCCA
>CAYGPA010000015.1:13956-15127 GCA_964351535.1 uncultured Planctomycetaceae bacterium | reverse complement strand
TCCGGACGCCCGGAAGGACGCTCGGAAGCAGGATGCGCTCGCGCACGTCGCGCGCGATGCGCGCGCGCAGCGCCTGCGGTGCGACGGCGTCGAAGATCACGTAGTCGGCTTCGTAGCGACGCACGAGGTCGGTGCCGCGCGGGAAGCGGTACGTGTAGGCGCGCCGACCCGTCATGACCGACAGCGTGGGCGCGGCGTTGCAGAGCAGTACGGCGTCCTCGGGGGTGTTCGTGCGCACCCACTGCGCGATCGTCTCGAGGTCGCCCCAGAACTCTCCCTGCGTGGCGCGGCTGTAGGGCCACGTGCGCGGGTGGCGGTGCTCGCCGAACGCGCGCGCGTTGCCGAGGAGCAGCAGCAGGCCGACCAGGACCGCGGGCGCGGCGGCGGCGTAGGGTCGACGGGCCGCGGGCAGGGCGCGCGCGGCGAGCTTGCCCAGCGCGTCGAGCGCCAGCAGCACGTACAGGTAGAGGAACGGCACGAAGGGCTGCACGAGCCGGTTGGCGTACGTGAAGTACAGCAGGATCAGCGCGAGGTAGGCGAGCGTCCAGGCCTCGAACATCGACGGCCGGCGCTTCAGGGCGACGCCGAGGCCGACCAGGACCAGCGCTCCGCCGATCCAGCGCCACCACGTCGAACCGTCGAGGTGCGCGAAGTGCCGGTCGAGATCCGCGAGCAGCTTTCCGCCGTTCTGCTCCACGCGCGCGGTCCAGCCGTCCCAGCCGATGCGCTCCGACTCGGGGTCGCCGGGGTCGGCGTGGAACATGGCGGTGCCGTAGTCGAAGAGCAGGAACTGGTCGGCCGGGCTGCGCGCGTCCTCGGCGAGCGCGCCGGAGTGCAGCACCCACGGCAGTACCAGCGCGATCGGCAGGAGCGCCCCGAGCAGCGGGCGCAGGCGCCCCACCCCGCGGTCCGCGCGCAGACCGACCAGCAGCGCGCCCGGGAGCGCCAGCACGGCGACGGTGCGCAGCCAGGCCGCCGCGGCGAGGCACAGGGCGCCGCCGAGCGCCCACAGCCACCAGCGCGGCCCGCGGCGCGCGGAGGCCCACGGGCAGCGGCCCGACGCCCGAGACCGTGCCTCGCGCCAGGTCGTCGGCCAGGCGCTCGGCGTCACGGACCGCCTGCTCGAGCAGCAAGGTCAGGAAGCTCGGACTCCACACCGAGATCAAGCCCA
>CAYGPA010000015.1:0-13946 GCA_964351535.1 uncultured Planctomycetaceae bacterium | reverse complement strand
CAGCGCGGCCCGCGGCGCGCGGAGGCGTGCAGCATCCCGCAGCCGCCGAAGAGCAGCGCGAGGAACGGGTACTCGGCGAACAGGAAGTTGAACGTGCGCACGAAGAACGGCGACGTGCCCGTCAGGAGCGCCACCGCCAGCGCGATCCAGACGCCGTGCAGCGGACGCAGCGCGAAGAAGATCGCCGCCACGGCGAGGCCCGCCCACAGCATGACGAAGCGGTTCAGGAGCAGCGGGTCGAACGCGTCCGGCTGCACCAGGTGCGAGAGCACCCACGAGAAGCCGGGCGGGCGCAGGAAGAACGGCTCGCCCTGGTACACGTAGCCCTCCCCGGCGGCCATGGACTGCGCCGTGAGGAGGTACATCGAGCAGTCCCAGCGCGGCTGCCAGCCGGGGACGACCCACGCGGTCACGCACAGCAGGGCGTAGAGCGCGAGGAGGAGCCCCGCGACCGGCGTGGCCCAGCGCTGCGCGGCGGCCGGCGCGGGCAGAGTTCGCGACGGACCGCTCAAACCGCTCCCACCAGGTCCTCGAGCGCCGCGCACAGGCGCGCCACCTCGTCGGTCGAGTTGTAGTGCACGAGGCTAGCGCGCACGACGCCCTCCTCGTCGGCGAGGCCCAGCGCGCGGATCGCGCGCAGCGCGTAGAAGTGCCCGAAGCGCAGGCCGAGGCGGGACTCCTCGAGGCGGCGCACCAGCGCGCTCGAGGCCAGGCCGTCGACCGTGAACGCGATCGTCGGTGCGCGCGCGGCGGAGTCGGCGGTCGGCGGACCGTAGAGCCGCACCCGCGGATGGCGGGCGAGCCAGTCGACGAGCGGCGCGGCGAGCTGCTGTTCGTGGTTGGCGATCGCGGCGAACGCGGCCGCGAGGGGGTCGGAGGCCTCCGCGGCGGTCCGGGCGAGCGACGCGAGGTACTCGACCGTCCCCGGCAGTCCGGCGACCAGCTCGTGCGTCACGCCGCCGGGCTCGAGCTTCGCCGCCCCGTCGCCCGGTCCGTAGAAGAAGTGGTTGCGGTTGGGCAGCGAGCGCAGCAGCTCGGGCTCCACGTACGCGAGTCCGACGTGGGGGCCGTACACCTTGTACGCGCTCACGAAGTAGAGGTCAGCGCCCAGTGCGCGCGCGTCGACGCGCCGGTGCGGCGCGAAGGCGACGCCGTCCACCGACAGCCGCGCGCCGACCGCGTGCACGCGGTCGGCGATCGCGCGGACGTCGTGGATCGCGCCGACGACGTTCGAGACGTGCGTGCAGGCCACCAGGCGCGTGCGCGGGCCCAGCAGGGGCTCGAGGTCGGCGAGCTCGAGGCGCTGCGTGCCGCGGTCGAACTTCCACTCGCGAACGACGGCGCCGCGCGCCTCGAGCGCGCGCCACGCGCCCACGTGCGACTCGTGGTCCAGGTCGGTGACGACGACCTCGTCCCCGGGGGCGAGGAGCTCGCCGAAGGCGTCCGCGACGAGCCGCACGTTGGTCGTCGTGGACGCGCCGATCACGACCTCGTCCTCGCCCGCGCCGAGGAGCCGCGCGGCCGCGGCGCGCCCCGCGGCGACGGCCCGGCCCGCCTCCGCGGAGAGCGGGTAGGTCGCTCCGAGCTGCACCTGGCGCCGCTCCATGTGCTCGGCGACTCGAGCGACCACACCGCGGGCCGGCAGGCTGCCGCCGGCGTTGTCGAGGAGCGCCCAGGGCGTGGCGAGCCCCGGGAAGCAGGAGCGGGCGAAGTCGACGTCCAGCACGGCGGGAGTCTACAATCCGGAGGCCATGTCGAAGTTCAGCCTCTCGCACGTTCTGTCCGGCGACCAGCAGCAGGTCTTCCAGATCCTGAGCGACTTCCCGAACGCCGCCGAGAACATCTCCGGCATCCAGCGGATCGAGATGCTGACCGAGGGACCCGTCGGCCCGGGCACGAGGTTCCGCGAGACGCGCGTCTTCCTGAAGAAGGAGGCGACCGAGGAGATGGAGGTCGTCGGCTGGGACCCGCCGCGCAGTTACACGCTGGGCGCCGACAGCTGCGGCTGCGACTTCGTGACCAAGGTCAGCCTGCAGCCCGACGGCGAGGGCACGCGCGTCACGATGGACTTCGAGTCGAAGCCCCGCACGCTCGGCGCCAAGCTGATGGCACCGTTCGGCGCCCTGATGATGGGCGCGATGAAGAAGTGCCTCGTGCAGGACCTGACGGACGCGCAGGCCACGCTCGAGCGCCTCGCGGCCTCGGACGCCTGAGCCGTCGGCGCCGACCGAGGCCTCACCCGCCCGCGCGCGGGTGCGCGCGCTCGTAGATCTCGCGCAGTCGCTCGATCGAGACGTGCGTGTAGATCTGGGTCGTGACGAGGTGCGCGTGGCCGAGGAGCTCCTGCACCGAGCGCAGATCGGCCCCGGCGTCGAGCAGGTGCGTCGCGAAGCTGTGGCGCAGGGTGTGGGGCGTGGCCGGTCGCCGCAGGCCCGCGCGCAGCACCGCGGCGCGCACGATGCGGCCCAGGGAG
Organism: uncultured Planctomycetaceae bacterium; assembly: GCA_964351535.1. Classification (GTDB taxonomy): domain Bacteria; phylum Planctomycetota; class UBA1135; order UBA1135; genus JAUIDW01. The sequence continues at coordinate 11,473 of CAYGPA010000015.1, read as the reverse complement.
CGCGTCGAGAGCCGCGTGCCGCGCAGCGACAGGAACAGCGCGTCGCGGTCGGCGGGCCGCGCCGGGCGCGGGCGCTCGGGGTCGGACAGGTACTCGCGCAGCGCGGCCACGGCGTGGCTGCCGACGGCCGCCAGGCGCTCCTTGCGGCCCTTGCCGGTCACGCGGGCGATGCCGCGGCCCAGGTCGACGTCGGAGCGGTCCAGCCCCACGGTCTCGGCCGCGCGCGTGCCCGCGGAGTAGAGCAGCTCGAGCAGCGCGCGATCGCGTCGACCCGCCGGCTTGGCGACGTCGGGGGCCGCGAGCAGGGCCTCGACCTCCTCGGGAGCCAGCACGCCGGGCAAGCGCCGCTCCGAGCGCCGCTGGCGCAGGCCCGTCGCCGGGTGGACCTCGACGACGCCGCGCTCGACGAGGTAGCGGAACAGCGAGCGCATCGCCGAGAGCTTGCGCTGCACGGTCGTGCGCGCGAGCTCGCGCTCGTCGAGGTGTACGAGGTAGCGGCGCAGCACGCGCGGCGTGACGGCCGTGGGGTCGTCGATGCCCAGCTGCTCCAGGAACTCGAGCAGCTCCGTCAGGTCGCGGCCGTAGGCGCGCAGCGTGTGGTCCGAGGCGCCGCGCGCGGCGGCGAGCTGGCGCAGGTACTCGTCGACGCCCGCGGCGAGGCGCGTGGAGTCGCCCGCCGTCGGCATCAGCGCCTCCAGTACGCCGTGCGCTCGATCGAGCGCAGGCGGAAGGTGACCCCGCCCGGACCTTCGTACCGCACGAGCGCGTGCAGCCAGGGCGCACCGCCGTCGGCGGCGAACCAGTAGCGCGCCACGACGCCCGAGCCGCTCGCGAGCTCGAGGCGGTGCGCGTCGACGGTCCCGACGGGCAGCTCCAGCGTCTCGCGACCGCCGTAGCGGACCTCGTGCTTCACGGGGGCGAACGGCACGCTGTGCGTGTCGCGCTGCGAGGGCACGAGCGCCAGCTGGATCGCGGGCACCTCGCCGCCCGCGGTCTCAAACGGATAGTCGCGCAGCAAGAGCGTCAGCGCGTCGGTGAAGTGCAGGTCGTCCGCCGCGTCGAGCTCGCCCTCCTCGAAGCCGGCGTCGGGGAAGTAGACCGACTCGACCCAGTGCAGCTTGCGGCCGTCGCGCCACGCGGACTTGAAGCTCGCGCCGCAGTCCTCCTGCGTCGCGGCGGTCAGCTTGAAGGGCTTCAGGTCGCCGGTGCGCGTGAACGTCGCGGTCGAGAAGTCGTAGTCGTACCTCTCGGTCGGGACGCGCTCCGACCAGTGGTGCTTGAAGCACTCCACGCCGGTGTCCGAGGAGGACTTCGTCGTCGTGCGCGCGTCCATCTGCTGCTTGTTCGTGTACGCCGTGGCCCGGTACTCGCGGGCCTGGCCGTAGATCGAGCGCGTCGCGTCGTAGACGCACTTCTCCGCGAGCCCGTCCCACCAGACCGGATCGGTGCGCCAGCCCTCGCTCTCCGTCGGGAGTGGCCAGCCCTGAGCTGCGGGGAGCGCCGGGGACGGCGCGGGTGCGCCGGGGGAGAGCAGGGCGGCGGACGCGAGCAGGAGGAGGAAGTTCATGGGCGGGCTCCGGAGGAGGTTTTTCTGCGCCGGGAGTCGGCGAGGGCGCGCGCGCGGGCGAACACGGCGTCGAGCATCGGCTCCGTGAGGCGTCCCGTGAAGGTGTTGAGCTGGCTGGGATGGTAGCTGCCGAGCAGATAGGGCGCGGAGGGCCCCAGGGCAACCTCCGCGGCGTGACCGAAGCGCGGCAGCGGCCGGGGCAGCGCCACGCCGGTCGCCGCCAGGGCCCGCAGCGTGGAGCGCCACGCGAAGCCGCCCAGCACGACCAGCACGGCCGCGCGCGCGTGCAGCGCCAGCTCGCGTTCGAGAAACGGCGCGCAGGCGTCGGTCTCCTCGGCCGCCGGTCGATTGCCCGGCGGGGCGCAGCGGACGGCGGAGGTCACGCGCGCACCGTCGAGCTTCAGGCCGTCGCGGGCGTGTCGAGATTCGGCCCGGTCCGCGAACCCCGCGCGGTAGAGGGCGCGATAGAGCCAGCGGCCGGACTCGTCGCCCGTGAACACGCGCCCCGTCCGGTTCGCGCCGTGGGCGGCGGGAGCCAGCCCGATCACGAGGACGGCGGCCCGCGGATCGCCGAAGGCCGGGATCGGCCGCGCCCAGTAGCGCTCGTCGCGGTAGGCCGCGCGCGGATTCCGGGCGACCTCCTCGCGCCAGGCCACCAGCCGCGGGCAGGCACGGCAGCCGAGCACGTCGCGGCGCAGGCGGGCGAGGGAGTCGCGCATCGCGACCGAGAGGTTGCCCCGCGCGCGGGCGACCCGCAAGCGCCGGGGCTCCCCGCCGCGGGCGGGGCGGAGGCCGCAGCGCCCGGTCCGGGGGTCGCACCGGTCCAGGGGTCGCATCTGTTACGCTGAGTCCCTCGGTTCCACGCCGCGTCCTTCTCGAATGAGCGACACCGATCCTCCCCAGGCGGATTCCGGCGCGCCGCGTGACGAACCGTCCGCGGCGCAGGGCTCGCCCCACGTCACCCACGCGCTGCTCGGCGACCTGACGGGCCTCGGCGAGTTCGCCAACCGCTACGAGGTCGAGAGCGAGATCGCCCGCGGCGGCATGGGCGCGATCTACCGCGTCTACGACCGCAAGCTGCGGCGTCGCATGGCCATGAAGGTCATGATGGCCCGCGGCTCCAGCGACTCGCACGACGCGAACACCCTCGCCGAGAAGGAGCCGCGCATGCTCTCGCGCTTCCTCGAGGAGGCGCAGATCACCGGCCAGATCGACCACCCGGGCATCGTGCCGGTGCACGAGATGGGGCTCGACGCCGAGGGGCGCGTGTTCTTCACGATGAAGCTCGTGAAGGGCCGCGACTTCCGCCAGATCCTCGACCTCGTGCACGCCGGCGAGGAGGGCTGGACGCTGACGCGCGCGCTCAACGTCATCCTGCGCGTGTGCGAGTCGATGGCCTTCGCGCACACCAAGGGCGTGCTGCACCGGGACCTGAAGCCCTCGAACATCATGGTGGGGCGCTTCGGCGAGACCTACGTCATGGACTGGGGGCTGGCGCGCGTGATGGGGCGCGAGGACCTGCACGATACGCGCCTCACGCTGTCCGACTCGGCAGCCGGGCAGGCCAGCATCGTCGAGAGCCTGCGTCACTCCGACCACGACAGCGATTCGCAGTCGCCCTTGACGACGCTCGACGGCGACGTCGTCGGGACGCCGTCGTACATGGCGCCCGAGCAGGCGCTAGGCCTGCTCGACGCCGTCGGGCCGACCGCGGACGTCTACTCGGTCGGCTGCCTCCTCTACCACCTGCTCGGCGGGCATCCGCCGTACGTGCCGTCGAGGGGCACCGTGTCGGCGATCGTCGTGCTGCGCATGCTGATCGAGGGTCCGCCCACGCCGATCGAGAACCGCAACCTGCCGCCCGAGCTGATCGCGATCTGCCACAAGGCGCTCGAGCGTGAGACGCACGACCGCTACCAGTCGATGGAGGCGCTCGGCAACGACCTGCGCGCGTTCCTCGAGGGGCGCGTGGTCGGCGCGTACAAGCGGGGCGCCGTGGCCGAGTTCAAGAAGTGGGTCGCGCGCAACCGCGGCGTCGCCGCGGGCATCGGCGCGTCGATCCTGCTGGGCGTGCTCGGACTCGCGAGCGTCCTGCTCGTGCAGGAGCGGTCGCGCCGGGACCTGGCCGCGACGAACGAGGAGCTCGAAGTGAGCCGCGCCGCGGCGCTCGCGAACGAGAGCGCCGCGCGCGAGGCCAAGGAGCTCGCCGACGCGAGCGCCCGCGAGGCCCGGGAGCAGAGCTACGTCGCGCGCTTGCGCGCCGCGAGCGCCAGCCTGCGCGTTCACGAGGCCTCCGAGGCCGAGCGCCAGCTCGACGCGTGCCCTCCGGAGCTGCGACGCTGGGAGTGGCGCCTGCTGCGCAACCAGACGGATCCCAGCCTGCTGACGCTGAACACGCCGACGCGCGCGATCCACACGGTTCTCTACGGCCCGCGCACGGGGCGCCTCCTCGGGCTCGAGCGCGACGGCAGTCTCTACCTGTGGTCCCCCGAGGGTGACCAGCTCGCGAAGCTGAACGTGGGCAGGTCGGCGCGGTGCATCGCGATCCACGCAGAGGAGACCTCGATCGCGGTCGGGTACGCGGAGGGCCTCGTGCGGACCTTCGAGCTGGGGAGCGACCAGCCGCTGTCCGAATACACGGTGGGCCCGAGCGACGTCGAGTGCGTGGCCCTCTCCCACGACGGCGCCTGGATCGCCACGGGGGACAACGGCGGTAGCGTGCGCGTCCTCGCCGTGGCCGACGGCAGCGAGGTCTGGAGCGAACGACACGGGCGCGAGGTCGACGGTCAGTTCCTGGGCTCGCCCATCTTCGGGGTGGCGTTCACGCAGGACAACCGCTCCCTGGTCTACACGAGCCACAGTCGCGCGCGCTGCCGGAAGACCTCCAGCTGGGACGAGCGCTTCTCGTTGCCGCAGCCGATCGCGATGTTCACGACCATGGGCGTCAGCCCCGACGGCAGGCGCATCGCGCTCGGCAACAGCGACGGCTCGATCCGGCTCCTGAGCGCACGGCGGGGGACCGTCTGGCACACGCTGGAAGAGCACTCCGCACGCGTGCGCTCGCTGGCCTTCAGCGCGGACGGCGGCAAGCTCGTGTCGGCCTCGGACGACGGGACGGTGCGCGTCTGGGACGCGCAGTCCGGCAGCGCGATCGGCGTGCTGTCCGGGCATCGCGGGGACGTGCTGTCGGCGGCCTTTCGACCCGACGGGAGGAGGATCGCCACCGGCGGCGAGGACACCGCCGTGCGCATCTGGCACGAACGCTACAGCGGCGGCGCCTTCGAGCTCGCCGACGGCCGCTGGAGGGGGATCCGCGGAGCGCGCGAGATGGCCGCGTCCCCGAAGGGGGAGCAGGTCGCCGTGGCCGTCGACGTCGGCGCCATTCGGGTCCTCGACCTGCGCACCGAGGCTCCGCTCTTCGATGCCTTCGCGCGCCCGCTGCTCGACGAGCGCTCCCTCGAGTCGTCCGTGCGCTCGCTGTCGTACTCCGCCGACGGACGCACGCTGGCCGCCGCGTCGGCGGGTTACGCCTATCTCTGGAACGCCGAGAACGGCGTGCTCCTCGACGCCGTCCGGCCCCCGGATCGACCGGTGAGGGCCGTGGCGTTCCATCCCGTGGACAACCAGTTCGTGACGGGCTGCGAGGACGGCACGCTGGTGCTGTGGGACGCCGAGAAGGCGCGCCCCTTGTGGCAGCGGGAGTACGGCGAGGAGACCGTGGGGTTCCTCGTGTTCCCGCCCGGCGGCGACACGCTGGTCGCGGCCTTCGCGGATCGCACCGTGCGCATCCTCGACACGGAGACCGGTGCGCTGCTGCAGCAGCGGGAGTTCGGCGAGGGGCGCGGGCGCGTGGCTCGCATGGCGCTGGATCCCGCCGGGGAACGCCTCGCGGTGGCCTTCGACCAGTACCTCGTCCCGGGCCTGTTCGTCGGGCCCAAGCGCGTCGCGATCGCGATCTGGGACCTGGCCGCGGACGAGATCGTCACCCAGCTCCCAGGTCACGAGAGCCAGGTGACCGGGCTCTTCTTCGACGCCGCGGGCGAGCGACTGGTCAGCGCCTCCGGCGACCGCACGCTGCGCGTCTGGGACCCGTCGAGCGGTGTCGAGCTCCTGGCGCTGCGCCGTCACGAGGGCGGCGTGCGCGCCGCGATCGAGCTGCCCGGGGGCAGCCGCATGCTCTCCTGCGACGACGAGGGCGCGTTCCTGCTGTGGGACAGCCGGCCGCTCGAGGAGCAGGTCGCCGACGAGCGGGTGCTGGAAGTCGAGCAGGAAGCGGGCCACATGCTGCGCTCGGCGGTGTTCTTCTCGCTGTTCGACGACCTACCGGAGGACGTCTCCGACGAAGAACTCAGGAAGCAGCTGAAGGCGGGCAACGCGTGGATCTGGTCGTTCCAGCCAGCGGTGGTCGCGGACATCTTCTGGGGCGTGGTTCGCGTGCCCACGCTCGAGCAGCCGGAGTGTGAGCGGCTCCTCCTCGGCCTGCGCGCACTCGCGGCGCTCGACGAGGACACGGACTACGATCTCCTCCGGGGAGCGTCGGCCGTGCGCTGCGGAGACTTCACGGGGGGAACGAAGTTCTTGATGCAGGCGCCCGCCGCCGACGTGCGGGAGCGCATCCTGCAGCAGGCCTTCCTGGCGCTGGCGCGAGCCTCGCTCGGGGACCGCGCGCAGGCGGCCCAGAGCCTCGGACAGGCCCGTTCGGCCCTGGCCGAAGCGGATGAATCGACGTCGCGTGAAGTGCGGTCGCTGCTGCGCGAGGTCGAGGCGGCCGTGAACGGATCCTGAGCCGGCCGCGCGTCAGCTGCGCAGCAGCTCGGCCGGGATCTTCTCGCGTCCAGCGAAGCCCGCCTCGAGCGGGTGGAACCAGGCGACGTCCTCCTCGTCCGAGCGCCAGCACAGGAGCACCGGCTCGCCGCCGATCCGCGAGGGGAAGTCGACCAGACCGGTGTCGAAGGTCCAGTCCTTGTACTCGCAGCCGAGCTCCGCGAGCTCGTCGGTCAGCCGCCGCAGCTCGCTGCGCAGCTCGCGGAACTCCGCGGTTCCCTCGGCGTCCTTCTCCTCGCGACCGACCTCGCGCAGGCGCTTCCCCGCGTCGAGGATGTCGGCGACGATGCGGCGGACGAGGGGGAGCGTGCGGTTGGCCTCGGTCGGTGTGAATAGCTGCTTCTTCATGTCCGCGCAGACCCTATCAGACCGGGAAAGCCGTCCCTAGCGAACCGCCCTAGCGAATTGGGGTGCCCGGGGACACGTCGCGTTCGGTCGACAGCAGAACGGTTCCGTGTTCCTCGGAGACGGCGGCCAGCACCAGCACTTCCGAGCGCACGCCGGCGATGCGCTTCTCGGGGAAGTTCAGGACGGCGACCACCTGTCGGCCGACCAGCTCTTCCGCCGCGTAGTTGTCGGTCAGCTGGGCCGAGCTGGTGCGTACGCCCAGCTGCGGACCGAAGTCGATCTCGAGGACGTAGGCCGGCTTGCGCGCCGCGGGGTTCGCCCGCGCGCTGCGCACCTGGCCCACGCGCAGGTCGACCTCGAGGAAGTGGTCGAACGAGATCGTCTCGGGCGCCTGGTGCGTGTCCATCGGGCCAGGTTACCGAGACGCGCTCAATCGTCGCGATGGAAACGACCGCGGCGCGGGTCCGGACCCTGGGGCAGCGGCTCCGGAACGCCGGGGACCTTCTCGCGCGCGGCCGCCGACAGGCCGCGCACGCTCTCCACCATGGCCTCGCTGGCCTCGGGGTTGATCCCGTAGGTGAAGCCCTTCTCGACAGCGAGGTCGAGGTTCGCGGCGGTGTCCGCAGCGGCCCGGGCGAAGCCCTGGAGGTAGGCCTCGATGGCATCGACCTTCTGGGCGAGCTCCGCGACGCGAGCGTTCGCCTGCTTCGCTTCCGCGAGCTCGCGCTCGAGCTTCGTGACGCGAGCCTCGATCGGTTCGTTCTGCTGGAAGGCGGTGGGCGCGGAGAGGCCGGCCGCGAAGGCCGCCGCCGCGAGCCAGGCGGGAGTGCGAAAATTCATGGAGCTCCTCGTCGTTGACGTCCAGCCGGGATATCGGACGGAGGGGGCCCCCGGCGCAAGCCCTCGGTTGTGGAACGACCGCCCTCTTCCGAGAATGGGCCACCCTGGGCCGTCGCGGAACCCCTCGACGGCCTGCGAAGGCTCCCCCGCGCGCTTCGGATGCCGCCGCGGCCGCGCGGAGCGACCCGAAAGGCGCCCGGAGGAGCGCCCGAGAACGCGCCCGCGCAACCCCACCCGATGAGCCCCCTCGCCTCGCCCGCCGACGCGTTCTCGAGCGGCCCCCCGGGTCCGCGTCGCTCCGTTCACCTGCGCGTGTTCCCGGCGCCCGACGTGCCGCCGTCGGAGGCGCTCTGGCGGCTGCGCGATCGTCGCGGACTCGTGCTCTGCGAGAGCGCGGCGGGGGAGCCGAGGCGCGTCCACCTGCTGGCCTTCGATCCGCTCGTCCAGCTCGTGGGAACCGACGGCGAGTCGTTCGTCGAGCTCCTGCGCCGCGCGCTCGGCGCCTGCGAGTTCCACGGTGTGGACGACGTGCCCGGACCCTTCGCCGGCGGCTTCGTCGGTGCGCTCTCCTACGACCTCGGGGCGGCCGGCGAACGACCGGTGTCGGCGCCGCCCGAACCGTGGGGCTTCCCCGATCTCCTCGGCGGGATCTACTCCGACTTCCTCGTGTGGGACCTCGAGGCCGGAGAGACCTGGCTCGTCCTCGGCGAGGACGGGGAGCGGACCGACGTCGACGCGCGGCGCGCGGACGTGCTGAACGCGCTCACGGCCGACGACGAGAGTCCTCCGACTCCGCGCGCGCTGGGTCCGCTCGTGCGGCACACGCAGAGCGCCTTGCACCGCCGGCGCATCGAGCGCGCCATCGAGTTCATCGCCTCCGGGGACGTCTACCAGGTCAACCTGGCGCACCGGTTCACGCGCGCGGTCCGCGCGGATCCCCTCGCGCTCTACCGACGCCTGCGCGACGTGAACCCGGCGCCCTTCTCGAGCTTCCTCTCCTGGGACGGCCCGGCCGGCTCGGAAGGCCTCGAGGGATCGAGCGGTCGTCGCGGCGCGCTGCTCTCGTCCTCGCCCGAGCTCCTGTTCGAGTTCGACGGCCGCGAGGCGCGTACGCGACCGATCAAGGGCACGGCCGCCCGCGGAGCGAGCCCGGCGCAGGATCGCGCGCGCGTGCGCGAGCTACTGGAGAGCGAGAAGGACCGCGCGGAGCTCGTCATGATCGTCGACCTCGAGCGCAACGACCTCGGCCGCGTGGCGACTCCCGCCGGTGTGCGCGTCGAGGGCTTGCCGACGCTGCAGACGTACGCCTCCGTCCACCACCTCGTGGCCGACGTCGTGGCCGAGGTGCGCGCGGGTGTCGACGCAATCGACGTGCTGGCGGCGCTCTTCCCCGGCGGCTCGATCACCGGGGCGCCCAAGCTGCGCAGCATGGACGTGATCGCCGAGCTCGAGGGCGAGGCGCGCGGCTTCTTCACGGGCTCGCTCGGCTGGATCGACGCGCGCGGCCGCGCGCGCTTCAACATCTTGATCCGCACGCTCCTGTGGCGCGGCCGGCCCGACGGCCTGGGCGAGGTGTCGTTCCGCGTCGGCGGCGGGATCACGTTCTCGTCCGATCCCGAGGCGGAGGATCGCGAGACGCTGGCCAAGGCCGCCGGGCTCGCGGCCGCGCTGGCCGCCGACGGCGAGGATCCGTGGCGGGGCGTGCGCCTGGCGAGCGACGCTCCCCGCGTGGTGGCCGACTCGACCGCGACGCCCGGCGCGGAGGCGAGACCGTGACGACCTACGCGTCCTGGATCAACGGCGTGCTGCATCCGCCGGGAGAGGGCAAGGTGTCCGTCGACGACACCGGGTTCCTGCTCGGGCTGTCCGTGTTCGAGTCGATCTACCGCGCGGACGCCGTGCTGTACTTCCTCGAGGACCACCTGCGCCGGCTCGACGACGGCGCGCGCGCGCTGGGACTGCCGCTGCCTCTGCCGTGGGACGTGCGCGAGGTGTTGCGCGAGTACGACGGCGCGCTCCCTCCGGGGGAGGGCATCGTCCGCATCACGCTGACGCGCGGCGTGCCCGGCCGCGGGCCCACGCTGGTCCTCGGTGCGCGCGACGTCGTGCGCCCGCCGGATCCCGGCGTGGTCGTGGCCGTCGCGTCGCGTCCCAAGCTCGCCGATGAATGGGGCAGCCTGAAGTCGACGAACCGGCTGCGCTACGTCCTGGCGCGCGAGGAGGCCCAGGCCCGCGGCGCCTGGGAGAGCCTGGTCATCAACGCCGAGGGGGAGCTCAGCGAGGGCACCATCTCGAACCTCTTCTGCGTGCTCGACGGGCGGCTCGTCACCCCGCCGATCGCCAGCGGCGGTCTGCCCGGCGTCATGCGCCGGCGCCTGCTCGCCGAGCTGCGCGAGCGCCCGCTCCCCGGCTGTCCGGTCGAGGAGCGGGTGCTGCTCGTCCCCGATCTCGGGCGCGCCTCGGAGGTCTTCCTGACCAACAGCAGCGGCCGCGTCCTGCCCGTCGTGCGGGTCCTCGATCTCGCTCCCGAGCTGCCCGGGTCGGAGGGGCCGGTCGTCCGCGCGCTCCGCCGGCGCGTCGAGCAGATCGAGGAGCGCTATCGCTCCGCGGTCGCGCGCTGATCACCGCGGCGCGGGAAGGAACCCGGGTCCGGGTCGTCCCAGGCCCCGCGGTGGCCCCCGGGCACGATCCGCAGGGGTTCCCTGGCATGGTGCTTGCCCTAAGATACCGACACGACACGGGCCGGCCGGACCCGGACGGCCCCTTCGCGCGCCCCCCTGTGCGTTGCCCTGGCGTTGCCCTGTGGGGGGAGGGCCTCAGGAACCCACGAGCCCACCCAAGCACTCCGAGGAGAATCTCGCCGTGATCGCCACCCTGACCACCGCCCTGCTGATCTGGGCCGCGCCCCCCGCCCCTGCCGTACCCGCTTCGCCCGCGCCGGTCGCCGCGGGGCTCCAGGAGGAGGTCCCCGACAAGCGGCCGGAGATCAAGGAGCTCGTCTCCGAGTACGAGGCGCACATCAAGAAGCGCGGTGACGAGGACCTCGAAGCCGTCGCGGTCATCGACAAGCTGACGCAGGAGTTCGAGAACAGCGGGCCGAAGGACCGCGCCACGATCGTCAAGGCGCTGGACAAGGCCTTCACCGTCAAGCGCAAGGAGACCGAGGAGGGCCTGCCGGACAACGGTCTCGTCCTCGCCGCCGCCAACGCGCTGGGACAGATGGGGCCGGAGAGCGTGAAGCCCCTCTCGAAGTGGATCGACCACAAGAACCACCGCGACGACATGCGCCTCCAGCGCGACCTGATCCTGTCGCTCGGCCGCACCGTGGACGAGGGCGCGATCAAGACGCTCATCGACCTGCTGCCGCACCGCAAGGCGGTGGTCCAGGCGGCGGCGGCCGAGGCGCTCGGCAACTTCTCCGGGATGGAGCTCGACGTCCGCAAGGAGATCTTCGAGGCCATGCTCAAGCAGCTGATGTCGGTCAAGGGCCAGGTCGACAGCGACGTGAACGACATCATCGCGCGCGAGCGCTACGACGTCATCGCCGCGCCGCTGATCACCAGCCTGCAGAAGATGTCGGACCAGAAGTTCTGGGACCCGAACGAGTGGCAGCACTGGTGGAACAAGAACAAGAAAGAGGACTGGGAAGACGAGGGCGAGGCCTGAGCGCCTCCTCCGTGATCCGCGCCGTCCCGGCGGCGTCCGCGGCCGCTCGGCTGCCCGCGTCGCCCGTTCGGCGTGACACCGACTCCCAGCCGACTCGCGCATGGTCCACTCCCGAGCTGTAGACGGTCGCCAGGTCGCAGGGCGTCGCGCCTGGAACGCCGGGCTGGTCGTCGTCGCGGTCGCGGTCGTGCTCGCGCTGCTGCTCGTGCACCGCGCGCGGCGCAGCGG
>CAYGPA010000014.1:0-26539 GCA_964351535.1 uncultured Planctomycetaceae bacterium | reverse complement strand
TCGTGGGAGGCGCGCGGCCGCACCGACCCCGGCGGCGGCTGGCGCCTCGCGCCGAGCCTGTGGGCGGTCGTGTGGATCGTACTGGCGCTCTCGTACTCGTACAGCGGCTGGACCAAGCTCGCGAGTCCTTCGTGGGTCGACGGCTCGGCGCTCGCGCGCGTGCTCGAGAACCCGCTGGCGCGCCCGTGGGGCCCCGCCGCGTGGCTGCGTGCGCTGCCCGACGGAGTGCTGCGCGTCGGCACGTGGGGCGCACTCGCCCTCGAGCTCGGCTTCGCGCCGCTCGCGCTGTTCCGCCGCACGCGCCCCTGGGCGTGGACCGCGATGGTCGGCATGCACCTCGGCCTGATCGCGACGATCGACTTCGCGGACCTCTCGTTCGGCATGCTGATCGTCCACGCGTTCACGTTCGACCCGGCCTGGGTGCCTGCGCGCGATCCCGACCGCGTCGACACGATCCTGTTCGACGGCACCTGCGGCCTGTGCCACGGCTTCGTGAGGCTCGTGCTGGCCGAGGACACCCGCGGCGACACGCCGCCCCGCTTCCGATTCGCGCCGCTCGGCGGAGAGGCCTTCGATGCGCTCGTGCCGGCCGAGCAGGCGCCGACCCTGCCCGACAGCGTCGTCGTCTCGACACCCGACGGCCTGCGCGTCGAGAGCGACGCCGCGGCGTACGTCCTGCGCCGGCTCGGCGGCGTCTGGGGCGTCGCGGGAGCCCTGCTCGGCCTGCTTCCGAGAACTCTGCGCGACGGCGGCTACGCCCTCGTCGCCCGCGTGCGCCGGAGGATCTTCGCCGCCCCGAGCGACGCCTGCCCGCTGATGCCCCCCGAGCTCGCCTCGCGCTTCTCTGCCTGAGCTCGCAGCCGCGCGCGTCCCGGGCGGCCCCGTCCGATTCGAGCCCGCGTCGGCACGGGACCGTGCGGTCCGCGGAAAGGTGCCCTCGAGAACTGTGCCCGCCGTCCCGGCCCGCCCCAACGCGGACTGCTCCCTCCCGTATACTCCGCGCCCGTGCGCCGCTCGCCCGCCCGCCTCCTTCCGGCCTTCGCGATCGCCCTGCTCCTCGCCTCGTGCGGCGGGGGTGCGCGCGAGCCGCGTCTCGTGATCGTGGTCGTCGTCGACACGCTGCGCGCGGACGCGCTGAGCTGCTACGGCGGCCCGCCGGGCGCGACGCCGAACCTCGACGCACTGGCCGCCGACGGCGCGCGCTTCGAGCAGGCCGTCTCCAGCTCGGGCTGGACGCTGCCCTCGATCGCCTCGATCCTGACCGGCACCTGGCCCACGCTTCACAAGGCCCTCGGCAAGCAGACCCGGCTGACGCCGATCACCGCGGACCTGCCGACCGCGCCGGAGCTCCTGCAGGCAGCGGGGTTCGACACGATCGCCTACGCCAACGCGGCCTTCGTCAGCCCCCTGCTCGGCCTGAACCGCGGGTTTCACGTGTTCGACCATCGCCACGCCTACAACGACCGCACGCGCCGCGCGGACGAGACGGTCGACGCGGCGACGCGCGACCTCGCGGCGGCCGAACGCGACACGTTTCTCTTCCTGCACCTCTTCGATCCGCACCTCGACTACGACCCGCCCGAGGACGTGCGGCGGCGCCTGCTGGGCGGCGCCGGACCGCCGCGGGTCGGCTGGCACGCCTGCCAGAAGCTCGGCGCGATGCCCGGGCGCGGTCGCCAGACGGTGCAGGCGCTCTACGCCGCCGAGGTGACCTTCGTCGACGAGCAACTCGGACGCCTCTTCGACACGTTGAAGGACGCGGGCCGCTACGACGAGGCCACGATCGTCGTGACCGCCGACCACGGCGAGGAGTTCTGGGACCACGGCGGCTTCGAGCACGGCCACACGCTGTACGACGAGCTCGTCCGTGTCCCGCTGATCGTCAAGCCCCCGGTATCCCTCGTCCCCGAGCCCGCCGACGTCTCGGCGCAGGTGCGTGTCCTCGACGTGATGCCGACGGTCTTCGAAGCCCTCGACCTCGAGCCGCCCGCGAGCTTCGCCGGCGCGTCGCTCGTCCCGCTGATGCGCGGCGAGGACGACGCGAGCCGCATCGCCTTCAGCGAGAGCACGCTCTACGGCGCCGACAAGCTGTCGTGGCGCTCCGACCCGTGGAAGTACGTGCGCGACCGCAACCCCGACTCCAAGCGCCCCGAGGAGCTCTACGACTGGCGCACCGACCCCGGCGAGACGAACAACGTCCTGGAATCGAACCCCGAAGTCGCCGCCCGCCTCCGCGCCGAACTCGAAGCCTTCACCACCGACCTGGCGAACCGCGCCCGCACCCTCCGAGCCGGCCAGGTCCAGGACCTCTCCCCGCGCGAAGAAGCCGAATACAACGAGAGCCTCGAAGCCCTCGGCTACACCGGCCGCATCGTCGAAGACGAGTAACCACCCGCCCCCCGCTTCCCCGACCCCGCGCCCGCCACCCCGGTTCTCTGCCCGAGCCGGCACTCTGCCCGAATCGGATCTCTGCCCGAATCGAGTCGCGAGCGCAGATCGGGGCGCCTCGATACCGGCACAGATCCGAGGGGGCACGGCGGGCGCGTCCGCCTCCTCGACCTTCACGGCCCCGGCCCCGGCCCTGGCCCCGGATGGCTGACGGTCCCGGCCCCGGTTCTTGCCATTCTCTGCGCGAATCGAGTTGGGTCGGGGGTCGGTGGGGCGCTCGAATTGGGCAGTGATCCTGTTCTTGAAGCGCTCGAGGGCGGTCGGCTCGATTCGGGCGGAGATCCGGGGCGGGTGGGCACGGTCTGCGGATCCTGCGGGAAATCCTGCAACCCTCGGCGGCGGCGTCGGTCCCTGGGCCATGGGACGAAGTGCGCGAATGGAGCAGCTGCGGTTGGATCGTCGTTCGTGGGGGGGGTATCGGCCGGGGGCGGGGCGGCCGCGGGTGGAGGGTGCTGGGGTGCCGCACAGGCCGCGGGCGGCGTTTCGAGAGAGGTATCCGCTGCACGTGACGCTGCGGCTGCGCGCGGGGCTGCCCAGCCTGCGGCGTACGCCTCCGCACCACGTGCTGTGCGGGGCGCTGGCGAAGGGGTGCGAGAAGGTGGGGTTTCGCGTGACGGAGTACTCCATCCAGTCGAACCACGTGCACCTGATCGTGGAGGGGTCCGACCGGGATCGCATCGCGCGCGGCATCCAGGGTTTGTGCGTGCGTATCGCCCGCGGCTTGAATCGGCTCTGGCGCCGGCGCGGATCGGTCTTCGCGGATCGCTACCACGACGTCGTCCTGCGCACGCCGCGGCAGGTGCGGCACGCGCTGCTCTACGTCATCCAGAACGGACGCAAGCATGGCGCGAGGTTTGCGCGCGCCGATCCGTTCTCCTCGGGACCCTGGTTCCAGGGCTGGGTGGAGCCTCCCGCGCGGCTGTCGCGGAGCGTCGACTCGTGGGTGCGCCTCGCCTTCCCGCGCGGGGTCACGGCCGCGGCGCGCACGTGGCTCCAGACGCGGGGCTGGCTGCGGCACGGTCGCCTCTCGTGGAGCGAGGGGCCGCGGGAGTGAAAGCGCGGCGCCGGGGCTACGGCGTCGATCCCAGCCGCTGGACGAGTGCGCGGCTCTCCGCGGCCAGCCGGGTGCGGTTCTGGGTCTCGGCCAGGCTCGCGGCGCGTCGTGCGGCGGCCAGGGCACTCGTGCGGTCGCCGCGCAGCTCGTGGGCGCGCGCGGCGTTGTACTGGACCTCGGCGTCGGCGGGCAGACCGGCAGCGGCGCGGTCGAGGTGCACCAGGCCCTCGTCCAGGCGGCCCGCCTGCAGGAGCAGCACGCCGAGGCCCTTGTGCGCCAGGGCGTAGTCGGGCTCCGACGCCAGTGCCGTGCGGTAGTCGCGCTCGGCCTGGTCGGCGCGGCCGGCCTGGGTCCAGATCGTGGCGCGGTTCAGGTGTCCCTGGGCCCAGCCGGGGCGTAGCTCGAGGGCGCGCGAGGTCTGGGCGAGAGCCTCGTCGAGCTGGCCGCGCCGCGCGAGCAGGAGCGCCAGGTCGACGCGCACGTTCGGCAGGTCCGGGTTCGCTTCGAGGGCGGCGCGGTAGTGGTCCTCGGCGCGCTCGTTCCAGCTGGGGTCGCCCGTCTCCCGGGCGTGGCGCAACGCCACGAAGGCGAGTCCCTGGTGTGCGTCCTCGCTCTGCGGGTTGCGCGCGGCGACGTACGTCCACAGCGCCTCGTCGCTGGCCCACACCGGAAGCTGGAGGTGCGCGCGCACCGCCAGCAGGCCGAGGATCGTGGCGACGCTCGCCGTCGAGACGAGCCGCGGGAGTCGCGCGACGGCCGGGCCCAGCGCGGCGACGAGCGCGACGAAGAACGCCGTCGACGCCGCGTACACGAAGCGGTCCGCGGCGTGGGCGTGCGCGAGGTACGCGAAGTCGACGATCCCGAGCGTCGGCAGGGCCGTCACGAAGAAGGCCGCCAGTCCCCACAGCACGAGTGGCCTCAGCCGGTGGCGAGCCACGAACAGCAGGACGACGACGGAAGCCAGCGCGATGAGCGCGACGGACGGCAGTATCCCGTCCAGATCCCAGCGCGGGTACACCGGGAGGAGCTGAACGGGGAGGAGGAGCTTGCCCAGGTAGAACCACGTCGCCATGGCCGTCAGGCCGGGCCGGGCGCCCGGCTCGACCGTGCCGAGCGCCGTGGTGCCCTCGACGTCGATCGTCGACAGCGCGAACACGGCCCCGATCGCGAGCAGCGGCGCCGCACGCAGCAATGCCCGCCGGCCGTCGCGGCGCAGGAGATAGACGTCGGCGAGCCACAGCACGGCCGGCAGGGTCAGGGCGGTCGTCTTGGCGAGCAGCGCGGCGACGTAGAAGGCGTAGCCCGCGAGCTCGTTCGCCAGCGGGTGCCGCGCGGCCGGGCGCGCGGGCTCGGCCTCCGCCGGTGTCTCGGGCCGCGCGCGCAGGAAGCAGAGAAAACTCGCGAGCACCAGCGCGTGCGAGAGGACGTTCTTGCGCTCGGTCACCCAGGCCACGGACTCCACGTGCATCGGGTGCAGCAGGAACAGCGCCGCGACGACGCCCGCGCCGATCGCATCGAGGCCCAGCCGGCGCGCGAGGAGCAGGGTCAGCACCGCGGAGAGGAGGTGCAGCGCGACGTTCGTGGCGTGCAGCGCCGCGGGGGCCAGGTCGAAGAGTCGCGCCTCGACCCAGAAGCTCGTGAACGTCAGTGGGTAGTTGGGATAGCCCTCGGGCAGCTCGCGCGTCGACCAGATCCGGGCCAGGCCGCCGGGCGCCGTCAACGCGTCGTTCTCCAGCACGTAGGCGTCGTCGTCCCACGTCTCGAGGAGACCCGCGTCGAGGGTCGGCGCGTACAGCAGCCCGCCGACGAGGACCAGCACCAGCGCGACGACCCACGTCGTTCGGCGCCCCGAGGGCGCTTCACCCGCGCCCGTCGCCATCAACCGCCGGCCGGCTGCCGGGTTCGCTCGCGCCAGGCCTTCTGGACCGCGTCCTCGTCCGGCCACTGCTCGGCCGCCAGCGCCAGGTAGAGCGCCACGTCGTCCGCGCCGTGCTCGGCTTCGAGCTTCTCGAGCGTCTCGGGCAGCTTGACCGCCGCGGGCGCCGCGTCGTGCGCCTGGATGATCCCGTCCTCGTGCTCGACGCCGGTCCCGTCGAGGAACCCGAGCACGAGGTCCTTCTTGTTGCGCATCAGGTACATGCCGAAGAACTCGTACAGGAGCTCCGCGTTCTTGCCGCGCTCGATCAACATGCGCGCCCGCTTGGCGCGCTTCACGAGCGGCAGCTTCACGACCGCCTGCGGCCGGAACTTCAGGTCCGCGGCGACCTGCCGATCCAGGGGGCCGACGCCCCGCTCGCTGAGGCTCTCGTAGATGGCGAGGAAGCGTTCGTCGGAGAGCTGCGCGAGGTGTTCGAGGACGGGCATGGCGATGGGACCTGGTTCGGGTCGAAGGGGCGTCAAGTCTACCCGCCGGCTCGAGGGGGTCCAGCCGGCTCGGCGAGGGGTGGGCAGAAACGCGTCGGGCGCCGGACGAGGTCGCCCGCTGCGAGCGCTCCGCGCGCCGAAGTCGACCCTACCCGGCAGCGCCTGTAGAGTCCGGGCGTCCCGAGCCGACGGCCACCATCCCGTGCCCGTCGAGCCTCGATGCCCCGACACGCCGTGAGAAGATTCCATCGATCCATGCTGCTCCTCGCCTCCCTGTTGTTCTCGGGCATGCCGTTCGCCTGTGTCCTGATCCAGGAGGTCGCGGACCAGGACGAGCTGCCTCGCGTGTACGAACGCGTCTACACCGGAGTCGTCACGCTGCACACCGTGTCCAGCGGTCCGACCGTGGAGACCTACGGCGTGCGCGTGGAGCAGGAGGGAACGGGCTCCGGCGTCGTCGTGTCCGCCGAGGGCGAGATCCTGACCGCGGCCCACGTCGTTCAGAACGCCGACTCCGTCGCGGTCGAGTTCTACGACGGCACGCGCTTGCCGGCGCAAATCGTGAGCTCGGATCCGTTGACCGACCTGGCCATGGTGCGTCTGGAAGGCGCCCTCCCCGGCGGCGTGGCGATCGCGCGGCTCGGAGACTCGGACCAGGCCAGGATCGGCAGTCGCGTCTTCGTCGTCGGTGCGCCGCTCGGGATCACGCACACCCTGACGGTGGGGCACTTGAGCGCGAGGCGCATCGCTCCGTCCCTGGTCGACGCCAAGGAGCAGATCGAGGTGCTGCAGACCGACGCCGCGATCAACCCCGGCAACTCCGGAGGGCCGCTGTTCGACCTGCGCGGTGACGTCATCGGAGTGGTCAGCTTCATCCAGTCGGTCAGCGGCGGCAGCCAGGGGCTGGGTTTCGCGATCAGCGCCAAGACCTGCCGCGAGCGGTTCTTCGGGCGCCTGCCGCTGTGGACCGGCATGGAGTACCTCTCGCTGCGCGGGCCGTTCGCCGAGCTGCTCAACCTCCCGGAAGGCAAATGCGGGCTCCTGGTCCAGCGCGTGGTCTCGGGCAGCATCGCCGATCGCCTGGGGCTGCGCGGCGGTGAAGTGGTCGCCGAGATCCAGGGGTTCCCGCTGCTGCTGGGCGGCGACATCGTCCTTCAGGTGGGGACCGTGGAGGTGGGTCAACCCGGCGCCCGCGACGAGATCATGACGCTCCTCGGCAAGCTGGGGCCCGCGGACCACGTCGAGGTGCGGATCCTGCGCTCCGGGAAGATGCAGACGCTTCGAGCGCGCTGGAGCGAGCTCGAGTGAACGCGGGCCGGGCGCCCGGGTCCGGCGAGCGCCGACCCTCGCCTCGGGCGCCCGACTCCGCGGCGACGCGGGTCTTCGCTCGACGGCGGCATGGCAGTTGCACGAAGCCGTGGGTCGCCGGCCTCGTTCCTCGCAGCGCCCGCTCCGGGCCGCGCGCAGGTCGGCTTTGCAACGAGGTGCACGAGCCGTGCAAGAACGCGAAGAGCCGAAGCGCGACGAGAAGCCGCGCACGTCCGGAGCCAAGGGCCCGTCGCTCGACGAACAGAAGAGCGACCCCTCGCGCCTGGAGACCGGCGACACGGGCGTGATCGAGCCCGAGCGCGCCGTCGTCGAGGAAAACCTGCGCAAGGGACGCAAGCCGCATCCCGAGCGGTGAGCGTCGCTTCGGTCCGGTGAGAGTCGCTGCGCTACGAGAGCGTCGCTGCGCTCAGGCCTGCGGCGGGACGGACGGTTGTTTCGTCGGCGTCAGGATCGGCGGTAGCTCTTCGCGGGCGAGGTACGTGTAGCTGGCGAGGCCGGCCTCGTAGCGGCGCTGGAGCAGCGCGGACTCCTCGTAGGTCATGAGGCCTTCGTCCAGGGCGCGCTCGATGTTCTCGCGCAGGCTGGCGAGGAGGTCGGCCTCGAAGTACTCGACGTAGGAGAGCACTTCCTGCACGCGGTCGCCGCGCACGACGTGCGTGAGCCGCGGCCGGCCGTGGGCGTCGACGTCGACGTGGACGATGTTCGGATCGCCGAACAGGTTGTGCATGTCGCCCAGGATCTCCTGGTACGCGCCGACGAGGAAGATGCCGATGTAGTAGGGCTCCTCCGGCCGCAGGCTGTGCAGCTCGAGCGTGCGCTTGACGTCGCGCAGATCGATGAAGCGGTCGATCTTGCCGTCGGAGTCGCACGTGATGTCGGCGATCGTCGCGCGGCGGCGCGGCTTCTCGTCCAGGCGGTGCAGCGGCAGCACGGGGAAGAGCTGTCCGACGGCCCACGAGTCGGGCAGGGACTGGAAGAGCGAGAAGTTCAGGAAGTACGTGTCCGACATCTCTCGCTCCAGGTTGGCGAGGTCGTCGGTCACGTAGTCGAGCGCACGCGTGATGCGCAGGATCTTGCCGCACGTCGCCCAGAAGAACTCCTCGATGCGCGCGCGCGACTTCAGGTCGAGCTGACCGACGTTGAACAGCACCATCGCCTCGTCGCGGATCTGGACGGCGTCGTGGTACGACTCCTGGTAGTTCTTGGCGGTCACCTCGCTGCACACCGATGCGAAGTGGGCGATGAGCTCGTGCTCGTCCTCGCCCGCGGGATCCGGAGTCGGCACGGAGGTGAAGTTCGTGGTCCCGAGGACCTCGGTGACCAGGACCGCGTGGTGGGCGGTCAGCGCGCGGCCGGACTCGCTGAGGATCTCGGGCTGCGGAACGGCGGCCTCGCGACACGTCTCGTGCAGCATGTAGACGACGTCGTTCGCGTACTCCTGCAGCGAGTAGTTGATCGAGGACTCGAAGTTGGTCCGCGAGCCGTCGTAGTCGATGCCGAGTCCGCCCCCGACGTCGAACCAGTCGATCCGCGCACCCATCTCGGTCAGGTCGACCATGATGCGCGTGGCCTCGCGCAGCGCGTTCTTCACCGAGCGGATGTCGGTCACCTGGCTGCCGATGTGGAAGTGCAGCAGCTTCAGGCAGTCCAGGCTGTCGCACGCCTCGAGCACCTCGACGAGCTGCACGATCTGGCGCGTGGTCAGGCCGAACTTGGAGCGGTCGCCGCCCGAGTCCATCCAGCGTCCGGCGCCGCGGACGGAGAGCTTCGCGCGCACCCCGATCACGGGGCGGATGTCGAGACGTGCGGACGCGTCGAGGATCGTTGCGAGCTCCGTGAACTTCTCGATCACGAGGATCGGGGTCATCCCCAGCTTGCTGGCGAGCAACGCCGTCTCGACGTACTCCGCGTCCTTGTAGCCGTTGCAGATCAAGAGGCGCTTCGAGTCGCCCGAGATCGCCAGGGCGGCGAGCAGCTCGGGCTTGCTGCCGACCTCGAGCCCCATGCCGTGCTGCGCGCCCTCGGCCAGCATGGCCTCGACGACGTGGCGCTGCTGGTTGACCTTGATGGGGTAGATGCAGCGATACCGCGCCCCGTAGTCGTACTCCCTCCGGGCGTTGTCGAAGGCCGTGTTCAGCTCGCGCACCCGCGCGCGCAGGATGCCGTCGAAGCGCAGGATCAGCGGCGTCGAGATTCCGCGCCGCTGGATCTGGCCGATCAGCTCGAAGAGGTCGAGGTGCGAGCCTGACTCCGGCGTCGCCTCGACGTTCCCGGCGTCGTTGACGGCGAAGTAGCCGCTCGACCACTTGTTGACGTTGTAGAGCGCTTCACTCTCGGCGGGGGTCCACTTGTTCAACGGCTGTTCTCCGGGCCTGCCCGCGCCTCCATCTGGAGTTCGGGCGGGGTTGGGTCGAGTGGCGATTGTAGCCCTTCGCCGCGGGTCGAAAGGGCTCGAAAAAGTCGTGCGGGGGCTACAATCCCGGCTCGTTCCGCTCTCGCGAGCCCGCCATGCCCCCGCCCAGATCCGAGATCGACTTCCACGCCGCGGCGGAGCTCTTGCGCGGTGTGGTCCGGCGGACGCCGCTCGAGCCCTTCCCGCTCCCCGAGCATCCCGACGTCGAACTGCGGTTGAAGCTCGAGTGCGTCCAGGAAACGGGCTCGTTCAAGTGTCGCGGCGCCTGGAATCAGGTCTCCCGGCTTACGCCGGCCGAGCGCGAGCGCGGCGTCGTCGCGACGAGCTCCGGGAACCACGGGCGAGCGCTGGCGTGGGCCGCCGCGCGCGCGGGC
The DNA here is from genome assembly GCA_964351535.1 of uncultured Planctomycetaceae bacterium. Lineage (GTDB taxonomy): Bacteria > Planctomycetota > UBA1135 > UBA1135 > JAUIDW01. Next base: position 16,557 of record CAYGPA010000014.1, on the reverse strand, counting down.
GTGCCCGCGACGATCCTGATGCCGGCCGACGCCTATCCGAACAAGGTGCAGGCCTGCCGCGACGCCGGCGCGGAAGTCGTGCTCCTGCCCACGCGCCAGGAGGCCGAGGAGGAGTGCGCGCGCCGGGCGGCCGCGGGAGCGGTCTGGATCCACCCCTACGACGCCGAGCGCACGATCCAGGGCGCCGGCACCGTCGGTCTCGAGATCTTCGAGGACTGGCCCGAGGTCGACGTCGTCGTCGTCCCCGTCGGCGGCGGCGGGCTCCTGGCCGGGAGCTCCCTGGCGCTGCAGCAGGCGTCGGGCGGACGCGTGACGGTGATCGCGGTCGAGCCCGCCGGGGCGCCGACGATGACCCTCGCGCTCGAGCGCGGCGAGCCCGTGGTCGTCGAGGCGATCACGACCGCGGTCCAGGGACTCTGCCCGCTCTCGGCCGGGCGACTGAACACGCGCATCTGCCTGGAGACCGTGGCGGGCACGATCACGCTCGACGACCCCGCGATCCACGCGGCTCAGAAGCGCCTCGTGGACGCCGGCTGGACGGTCGAACCGGCGGGAGCCGCCGCGTCGGCGGCCGTGTTCGGCGGACACCTGGCCGCGAAGCTGCCCGCCCGGCTCGCGAAGAGTCGCTCGGCCACCGATCCGCTGCGCGTCGCCGCGGTCGTCTCCGGCGGCAATCCCGATCCGGCCCAGCTCGAGAGTTTGCGCAGCGCGTGAACGAGCCGAACCGCGACACCGGGCTTCCCCCGCGGACCGTCCGTCCGCTGCGCCTCCTCGCGGCCCTGGTCCTGATCCTCGCCGGCGCGGGGCTCGCGCTCGCGTTCGTCCTGCGCGGGGTCGTCGACACCGCGCGGCGCGCCGTGACCCCGGACGTCGTCGAAGCGCCGACCCTGCTGCTCGTGACGCTCGACTCCGCCGCCGCCGAGCGGGTGTCCGGTCCGGCGCGCGAGCTGGACACGACGCCGGCGCTGCGCGCGCTGGTCGAGGCCGGCGGCGCGCGGTCCGAGGTGCGGCTGCGCTCCAGCGGTACGAACGGCGCGCTGGCGACGCTGATGACCGGGCTGCCGCCCGAGCTGCACGACGTGCGCTCCCTGCGTCGCCGCGGTCGCGCGGCCCTGCCGGTGTCCTGCACGACACTCGCCGAGCGCCTGCGCGAGCAGGGCTGGGCGACGTTCGCGGCCGTGTCGCTGCCCCAGCTCGACGCGCGGCTCGCGGGCTTCGCGCGCGGCTTCGACACGTACCTCGAGGCGCAGCCCGATACGGAGACGGGGGTCGAGCCCTCCGAGCGCTTCGTGGCGCGCGTGCACTCCTCGCTCGCCGAGGTGCTCGCCGAGGAGCGGCCCGTCTTCGCGTGGCTGCACCTCGCCGATCCGCGCGTTCTGGGCAGCACGGGCGGCGAGGCACCGAGCGGGGCGGGGGATCGCTACGCGGCCGGGTTCCTGAACCACCACCTCGCCCCGCTGCGCGGCCGCAGCACCGTGGTCGACCGCGCGCTGGACCTCGAGCCGCGAGCCGGGCTCCTCGAGCTGCGCGACAAGCTCGCGCGCCGGCGGGGGAGCGCCGAGCAGGTCGCCTTCCTCGAGGCGCTCTACGACGGCCAGCTGCGCGCGATGGACGACGGGCTGCGCGAGCTCGTGAGCCTGACCGAGGCGCGGCGCGCGGCGCCGATCGTGGCGGTCGTCGGCGTGCGTGGACACTTGCCTCCCGGCGTCGAGCGACCTCGGGGGGCGGTCGGCGCCGAGCTCGGGCGGGAGCCCGCCGGACAGAGCGTCGAGATGCGACCGTCGGTCGGGCTGCGAACACCCGTCGTGGTGCGGGGAGCCGGCCCGGCCGGCGCGCTCCCCGCGGGGGACCTCGACCTCGGCGACGTGCACGCGGCCCTGGCTCTCGCGACCGCGGCGGCGCCCCGCGCCGACTTCGAGCTGCCGGTCTCGTCGCTGGAGGAGGGCTGGTTCCTGCGCGTGGAGGTCGGCGAGCGCGCGCCCGGAGACGTGTCCGTCCGCATCCAGTCCCACGCCGACGACCAGGCCGAGGCGGAGTCCATGCGGCTCGCGCCCGGGGAGGCGTGGACCTTCGAGCGCGACGATCCGGTGGCGGTCGAATTCGTGCTGCGCCGCTCGGCCGACGACGTGGCGTTCCTCGACGAAGCGTCGATCTCCTGGGCCGGCGAGCCGCTGACGAGCGTGCCGCTGCTGCGCGTCGCGGCCGAGCGCGGCGACCCGTGGCCGGAGGATGCCGGCGAACCGCTCGTCGACGTCGTTCCGGAGCAGGGCCGCTGGCTGCGGGTGACCGTCGTCGGCCGCGAGGCGGGGCAAGCGGCGCGCGTGCTGGTGGCGCTGGCGCCGCCCGCGGAACTGCCCGAGGCGCCGCTCGTGCGCGACGAACGAGGCGTCTCGTCGAGCGGACCGCTCGCCTGCCGCGAGGTCTGGGAGCTGCGCGGCACGACGCCGTTCTCCTTCGCCGTCCAGAAGTTCACGACGCGCTCGCTCGGGCTCGCGGTCGAGCTCGAGGGCGTGTTCCTGCCCGGCCGCGAGCTGCGCTACCGCGGCCGGCGCTTCACGCGCGGCGGGGAGACGCGCCTCTACGTTCCCGCCTGGCTTCCCGGCGCGATGCCGACCCCGGGCGAGGACGGCACCCCGCGGCCGCCCGAGGAGGACCCGGGTCTCGACCGCGGATCCCTGGACTCCCCGAGTTCGAGCGGCCCGGGCGGCTCGAGCGGCTCGAGCGGCGCGGGCGAGGTCCGCATCCGGCCCTGGTAGCCTCCGCCGCCGACGCGCCGCGGGGCCGCGGACTTTCGCGGCCTCTCCGACGAGCAGCTCGAGCTCCTGAAGCGTCTCCCGCGAACCGAATGAAGCGCGTCGTCCTCGTCCGCCCGATCGGGCCCCGCAACGCCGGCATGGTGGTGCGCGCCGCCGCCAACTTCGGCCCGACCGAGGTCTGGTTCGTCGCGCCGCGCCGACCGTCGCTGCTCGTGCACCCCGAGTACGAGCAGATGGCCCACGGCGCCGAGGACCTGCGCGCGCGCGTCCGGGTCGTCGACACGCTGACCGAGGCCTTGGCCGAGTGCCACCACGCCGTCGGCTTCACGGCGCGCCCGCGCGACGCGCGCCAGCGTCGCGACTGGCGCGAGCTCGCGGGCGAGGTCGCGCCGCTCTGCGCCGACGACGAGCAGCGGCTGGCGCTCGTCTTCGGCAGCGACGAGGGCGGCCTGAACAAGGACGAGGTCGCGCTCTGCCAGGACCTGGCGTTCCTGCCGACGTCCTCCGAGCACACCTCGATCAACCTCGCGATGTCGGTCGGCGTCGTGCTGTTCTCGCTGTTCACGGGCCAGCCGGTGCACCGCGCCGAGACCGGCCAGCACCTCGCGGACGGCGACGCGCGCGAGTACCTGAAGGAGCACCTGAAGAGCGTCTTCGCCGAACGCGTGGCCCAGACCGAGTCCGCGGCGCGCGACATCGTCGCCTCGATCGAGCGCCTGTTCTCGCGCGTCCCGCTCGAGAACCGCGACGCGCGCGCCTGGCACCAGATGCTGCGCGCCCTCGGCAGCAAGAAGTCGCCCCGCGACTTCGACCTGGGGTCCTACCCCAAGAAGGCGCGGCGCAGCGAGGCGCTCTCGAAGGCGCGCGACGACGACGCCGCCGAAGCGCGCGGTGACTGAGCCGCGGTCGGCGCTTCGCCTCCTGCGCTGCACGACCCCCGTAGACCACGTGGTGGGGCGCCACGTTGGGACCGCCTCTCCCGGGCTCCCGCGCGGAGCACGGGCGCGCTTCCCCGCCGGCGACGATCGCCGACGGCGCGCAGTGCCCGGGCGGGGGACGTGCGGCGTCGCTCTCCGTTCGTCGGCAGCGGGCCGCGCCGGCCGAACCCGGCACTCGAGATCCGGTGGCGCGTACGGAACCCGGGCCTCGGCGTTCCGGGGCGTGGCGTCAGGAGGCAGAATGGCGCGATGGTCCGCCTCAACCGCATCTACACGCGCACCGGGGACGACGGCACGACCGGGCTGGGCGACGGGACCCGGCTGCCGAAGCACCACGTGCGCATCGCCTCGTACGGCACCGTGGACGAGCTGTCGTCGGTGCTCGGGCTCCTGTGCGCGCACGGGCTCGACGAGCCGGCGAACGGGCTCGTCGTGTCGATCCAGAACGATCTCTTCGACGTCGGGGCCGACCTGTGCGTCCCGGGCGGTTCCGAGGACGCGGACGATTCCGGCTCGCTGCGCGTGACGCCCGTCTACGTCGAGCGGCTCGAGCAGCGCCTCGACGAGCTCAACGAGGGCCTCGAGCCCCTGAAGTCCTTCATCCTGCCCGGCGGCACGCCCCAGGCGGCGTGGTTGCACCTGGCGCGCACGGTGTGCCGGCGCGCCGAGCGGCTGGTCACGGAGCTCGCGGAGGACTCGAGCGAGCACGTGAACCCCGAGGTCGTGCGCTACCTGAACCGCCTGTCGGACCTGCTCTTCGTGATGGGGCGCGTGGCGAACCACCAGGGCAAGCTCGACGTGCTGTGGAAGCCCGGCGGCGACCGCTCCGCGTGAACGTCCTCGCCGAACCGTGAGCGTGACTCCCGAACGCATCGCGCGGCGCGCGATGGTCGTCGGTCGCGTGCAGGGCGTCGGCTTCCGCTGGGCGACGCGCGCCGAGGCGCAGGCGCGCGACGTGCACGGCTGGGTGCGCAACCTGCCCGACGGCCGCGTCGAGGTCTGGTGCGAGGGCGAGGAGGCCGCCGTGGTCGCGCTGCTCGCCTGGCTGGAGGTCGGGCCGCCCGCGGCGCGCGTGACCGCGGTGCACGTGAGCGCGGTCGACCCGGTCGGCGCGCGAGGCTTCGAGACCCGCCGCACGAGCCCCTGACCGACCTCTCGCGGAAGCGCGCTTCGCGTAGCAGCGGGGCACGGCGTAGGCTGGACCGCCATGCTCTCCATCGCACTCGCGACGTTCGCTCTCCTCGCTCCGCCGGTTCCGCAGCAGGCGGCCGACTCGCCCGCGACCGCGCGCGGCTCGGCCGGGATCGAGATCGGCCGCGGCCTCGGACAGTTGCACCCGGACCTCGAGCTGCCGACGATCGACGGGGAGAGCACGCTGCGGCTCTCCGAGCTGCGCGGGCGCAAGCTCCTCCTGATCGAGTTCGCGTCCTGGTGAGCGGGCTGCCGCCAGCTCGTGCCGGTCTGGCACGAGGCCCTGAAGCCGTGGATCGAAGCGGAGCGCCTGCAGGTCGTCGGCATCACGCAGGAGCAGCACCGCGATCGGTGTCGGCTCTACGCGCAGTGGCGCGGGTTCGACTGGCCGATCCTCTGGGACCCCCTGAACCTGACCGGTGCGCAGGCCGTTCCGAACTTCCTCGGCCTCGACGAGCACGGCGTCGTGCGCTGGAACTCCCCGCGTCCCGACGGGTTCGAGGAGCGCTTCCTCGACGTCGCGTTCGAGGCACCCGCCGCCCCGGACGCGCGGAACGCGCCGGCCGTGTCCCGCGCGTTGCTCGAGGACCCCGCGCGCGGCGGCTTCGCGGGTCCCGTGCTGGCGGCGTACGCGCGCATCCTGTGGGGCGGGGAAGAGGCGCTCGATGCGGCGATCGCGACGCTCGCGGAGGACCTCGACGACCCCGTCCAGGACCCGCGCGCGATCTTTCGCCTGGGCGTCGCGTACCGGCTGCGCTTCGACACGCCGCGGCGGCGCACGGGCGACTTCCGCCGCGCGCTGGAGGCCTGGAGTCGCGCGCTCGAGCGCGACCCGAACCAGTACATCTGGCGGCGGCGCATCCAGCAGTACGGGCCGCGCCTGGACAAGCCCTACCCGTTCTACGGCTGGGTCGACGAGGCGCGGCGCGAGCTGCGCGCGCGCGGCGAGACTCCGGTCGAGCTGGTCGCGGCGCTGACCGGCTCGGAGCGCAGCGCGGGAGCGCGCGGCCAGCCGCCGGCCGAGAGCGAGCCTGCCGTCGAGCCCGATCCGGAGGGGGGCGTTCGACGCGACGACGGTGACTGGCTGCTCGTCGAGACCGCCGTGGCGCGCGACACCGGAGGTCGCGCCGGCGTCGTCCGGGTGCACGTCGACCTGAAGCCGCGGGCCGAGGGGTCGATGGTCTGGAACAACGAGGCGGAGCCGCTGCAGCTCTGGATCGATGCGCCGGCGGGCTGGGACGTGAGTCCGCAGCTCCTGACCTTCCCGAACCCCGCCGCGGCGACCAGCCGGGAGCCGCGCGCCCTCGATTTCGAGGTGCACGCTCCGGAGGAGCTGCGCTCGGGGACCCTGGCGGCCTACGTGCTGGTCCACGCCTGCGAGAAGGAGAGCGGTCGCTGCGTGTTCCTGCGCCGCGACCTGGCGCTTCCGGTCGAGTTCGCGGCCGCGCGCTGATCGATCCCGTTTCTGGCCCGTCCGGGCCGAAACTGCGCTTTCCTAGCGGGCCACCCCACGCGGAATCCGTCGAACTTCGCTACCGTGGTGGGAGCGCGTACACCGACGTGTGCGCACCCCCCCATCTCTCCCAGGGAGTTAGGTCCATGAGTGACCGATTCGCGTCGGCCGCCCGTCCCACGACGGCCGCAAGCAGCATTCGTCCGTCCCGACGATCCCTCGTCACAGCCGGCCTCGGTGCGCTGGCCGCGAGTTCCGCCCGCGCCGCCTCGCCGGCTGCCGGCACCGAGCAGCCCGCGGAGGTCGACCTGATCCGCTGGCTCGTGAACCACACGACGCAGGGGTTCACGCTCGCGGACTACGACAAGGCCCGGACGCTGGGCTACGAGGGCTGGATCGAGCACCAGCTCGACCATCAGGTGATCGACGACTCGACGCTCGAAGCGCGCCTCGCGGGTTTCGTCACGCTGAACATGTCGGCGGCCGAGATCCACGACACCTACGTCGCGTACGGGAACAACTTCTTCGCGGCCCGCGAGCTGCGCGGCGCGGCCGTGGTCCGCTCGGTCTACTCGAAGCGTCAGCTCTTCGAGCGCGTGGTCGAGTTCTTCACCGATCACTTCAGCATCGACCAGCTGAACTTCTGGGATCGCTGGCTGAAGACCGTCGACGACCGCGAGGTCGTTCGCAAGCACGCCTTCGGCAGCTTCCCGAACATGCTGCGCGCCTCGGCGCACAGCGCGGCGATGCTCTACTACCTGAACAACGACACGAACCTTGCCTCGGCGCCCAACGAGAACTATGCGCGCGAGCTGCTCGAGCTGCACACGCTGGGAGTCGACGGCGGCTACACCGAGAACGACGTGAAGGAGGTGGCGCGCGCCCTGACCGGATGGACGTTCCACCCGAAGGGACACCCGCGCCACGGAGAGTTCTACTTCGACGCCGCCGTGCACGACTACGGCGCCAAGACCGTTCTCGGCCTCCACATCCCCGCGGGAGGCGGCGTCGAGGACGGCGGGATGGTGCTGGACTACCTCTCGATGCTCCCGCAGACGGCCCAGTTCCTGTCGCGCAAGCTCACGAGCTGGCTCCTGATGTACGACCCGCCGCAGTTCGTCGTCGACCGCGTCGCGCAGGCCTACCTGAGCTCCGGCGGAGAGATCAAGGAGATGATCCGCGCGGTGTTCGACCGCGACACGGTCATCGCCGCGAACGCCTGGAACACCAGGAAGCTCAAGCGGCCGTTCCACTTCGCGATCGGCATGCTGCGCGCGTCGCGCGTCAACGTGCTCGACCCGCACACGTTCGGGGACGAGCTCGAGCTGCTCGGACACCTGCCCTACGGGTGGCCGCAGCCCAACGGACTGCCGGACACGCTCGAGTACTGGTCCGCGAGCCTCCTGCCGCGCTGGATCCTCGCCTCGCTCTACTTCGATGGCCAGATCGAGGGCATGACCTTCGGTCTGCCGGCCCTGTTCGCGCAGGTCGGTGGTTTCGACCGGGCGCACGCCGGGCAGCAGATGAACGAGATCTTCGCCGGCGGCGCCCTGGACGCGAACGACGTGGCGCAGGTCCAGGCGTTCTTCGATGCCCACGCCAGCGTGAACTCGACCGTCGTGGCCGAGGGTCTCGCCCTCACCGTCTCCTCGCCCAGCTATCAGGAGTACTGATCCATGGACCAGCGACAAGCGAACGAGCGAGCGGACGGCTGCCAGGAGTGCAGCGAGCTCTCGCGGCGTGATTTCCTCGGGACCTCCGCGTTCGTCGCGGCGGGCACTGGCTTCCAGGGCGGACTGTCCGCGGGCACGGCGCGCGAGACGCGCGCGCGCGACACGCTCGTCTACGTGTTCCTGCGCGGCGCGATGGACGGCCTGACGACGGTGGTGCCGTACGGCGACTCGCACCTCTACCTCAACCGGCCGACGCTGGCGATCCAGCCTCCGGGCTCCGTCGACGGCGCCGTGGACCTCGACGGCTTCTTCGGCCTGGCGCCGTCGGCCGCGCCGCTGCTCGCGCCGTTCCAGGCGGGACAGCTCGCGTTCGTGCACGCCTCGGGCTCTCCGGACCCGACGCGCTCGCACTTCGAGGCCTACCGCCGCATGGAGTACGGCTTCCCGAACCAGTCCGTGCCGTCGTCGACGTCGGGCTGGCTGGCGCGCCACCTGCACAACTCGTCGCCGCTCGACGCGGGCGCGCCGCTGCGCGGCATGGTGACGGAGCCGGCGCTCAGCAAGACGATGGCGACCGCGCCGCGCTCGCTGCCGATCGAGTTCCCGAGCCTGTTCCGCTTCCCGGGTGACCCGGCCTCGGCTCCGCTGCGCATGGCGGCGCTGCAGGGCATGTACAGCGGCACGACGGGGCCGCTGATGGCCGCGGGTGCGACCGTGTTCGACGCCATGGAGCTGATGCAGGGACTCGACTTCGTGAACTACCAGCCGACCGGTGGCGCGGTCTATCCCGACCACGACTTCGGCAGCCGCATGAAGGACGTCGCCAAGCTCATCAAGTCCGACGTCGGCGTCGAGGCGATCCACGTGCCGTTCTGGGGCTGGGACCACCACGGCCAGATGGGCCCGCTGCAGGGCAAGCTGGCCTTCGCGCTCGACAAGCTCGCGCGCGGCCTGGTGGCGTTCTGGCAGGACATGCAGGAGCACCTCGGTCGCGTGACCGTCGTCGTGCAGAGCGAGTTCGGGCGCCGCGTCGCCGAGAACGCGAGCCTCGGCACCGACCACGGCCACGGCGGCCTGATGATGGTGCTGGGCGGCCACGTGAACGGCGGCCGCGTCATCACCGACTGGCCCGGGCTCGACCCGGCCAACCTGGACGACGGCGACCTCGCGATCACGATCGACTACCGCGACGTGATGACCGAGGTGCTCGACAAGCGCATGGGCGGCATCGACGTCTCCCAGGTGTTCCCGGGCTTCACGCCGACGATCCACGGCGTGCTCGCGTAGCGAGGCGCCTTTACCGCGATCAGCCGGCCGGCCCGCCTCCACGGTGGTCCGGCCGGCTCGCGTCGGGGGACGGTCGACTCCGGACCGGCGCCGGAAATCCGGTCGGGGGCTTCAGCGCCCCGACGGGGCGGCGCGTACCCTCCGCGAGCGATGGAAACCGCCCCGGAGACCACGCCCGGGCTGATCGCGGCCGTGCGGGCCGGAGAGGCCCAGGCCATCGACCGCTGGTATCGCGCGGAGCATCCGCGCGTCTGGAAGCTCTGCCTGGGCTTCCTGGCGGACGCGGCCGAGGCGGACGACGTCGCTCAGGACGCCATGTTGCACCTCTTCGATCGTCTGGACGGCTGGGACCCCGCGCGACCCTGGGTCGGGTGGCGGAACACGGTCGTCCTGAATCTCTGCCGCGACCGCACGCGGCGCCGGACCGCTCGGCGGCGGGCCGAGGAGTCCGTGGCCGAGCTCGCCGCTCCCACGCCGCTGCCGGATCCGCACGCGGAGGCCGCGCGGGGCGAGGTGGGGGACGTCGTGCGCGCGGCGCTCGTCGAGCTGACGCCGCGCGAGCGCGAGGCGTTCGTGCTGTGCGAGCTCGAGGGGCTGCCGACGGCCGAGGTCGCGGCCCAGCTCGGCGTGGGGGAGAGCAGCGTGCGCTCGCTGCTGACGCTCGCGCGGCGCCGGCTGCGCGGACTGCTGGCTCCGCGGCTCGGCATGGTCGAGGGAGGGCGCGATGTCTGAGCGCGACCCGCTCGACGAGCTGCGCCGCGCCTGGGCCGAAGTGCGTCCGCCGGCGCCGGATGCTCCGGTCGAGGACGAGGCGACGCGCGCGAGCGTCGAGTGGATGCGCTCGGCGTGGAACGCGCTCGAGGCTCCCGCGACGTCGGTGCCGGCCGAGCTGCGCGACCGGCGTCGGCTCGCGCCCGTCCGGAACGCCTGGCGCGTCCCGCGCTGGCTCGCCGCCGTCTCGGGCGTCGCGGCCGCCGTGCTCTGCGCCGTGTTGCTGTGGCGGGCCGCGACCGCTCCCGAAGTCGAACCCGTCGACCTCGGGCCGGTGGCCTCCGGCCCCCCGGTCTTCGTCGAGACGGAATCCGTCGAAGCGGTCTCCGGCGGGGCGGAATCCGGCGACGAGGTATCCGACGCGGCGGCGCTCGCGTCCGCGGATCCGGCGACGACCCATGGCGCCGATCCGGTGGAGCTCGAGGAACCCGAGGCGGTCGCGATCGCCTCCATCGACCAGGACCGCATGGAGCTGCGCTCCGGCTCCGTGCGGCTCGTGCTGATCACTTCGAACCCGGACCGTGCGCGGTCCGACGAACCCGACGAGGAACTCCGATGACGAAAACCAATCGAACGGCTGCTGGACTGGCTCCGGCGCTCTTTCTCGGGCTCCTGTGCTCGACGTCCATGGCGCAAGAGGATCCGACGGCCAAGCAGCCGCAGTCCGGCTTCCCCGGCGTGGAGGAGCTGGTCGTCGTGCCCTACACGCCGCAGTCGCTCGAGCGCGACGAGCTGTACACCGCCGCCGAACACCTGTTCGGCTCGGAGGTCTGGGTCCTGCAGAACGGGGAAACGACGTTCTTCGACCACTTCATCCTGCTCGGCGACAGCATCGTGGTGCGCGACACGCCCGCGCGGACGAAGGAGATCGTCGCGACGCTGCAGCAGCTCGAGGCCCAGATCAAGACGGGCCACCAGCGCAGCCAGGACGCGCGGCGCCCGCAGCTGATGTCGCGGGAGTACACGCCCCGGCACGTCGGCGCGAACGCGCTCTTCGCGTCGCTCGGCTCCCTGCGGCGTCCGATCTTCCCCGAGAACGGTGGCGCGGCGACGGAGAACGTCAGCGTGTTCGACGGCCAGATCCTCCACGTTCGCGACACGCAGGATCGCGTCGACGAGATCCTGGCGTTCGTGCAGCGCCTCGACCAGCCGTCGGCGCAGGCGACCGTGTCCGTGCTCATCATCTCCGGCAACCACTCCGGGGAGTCGTCGCCGGAGCTGCCGGCCGACCTGGTCGACAACCTGGGGAAGCTCGTGCCGGTGTCCGGCTTCGAGCTGCTCGCGACCGGCCTCTTGCGCGGTTCCGTGCGCCAGCGGATGGAGCTTTCGGCCTCGTTCGGCGCGGATCGCAGCTACGAGATCGAGCTGAGACCCGAGGCCTACAACACCGAGAGCGGCGAGCTGGCGCTGGACAAGTGCTCGTTCCAGCTCCGGAGTCCCAACCGTTACGAGAAGCGAGACGAAGCCGGAAACGTGCAGGAGATCTTCAAGGGCATGGGGAGCCAGTCCTTCTCCACGGCCGCGACGCTGCGCCACGGCGAGTACACCGTCCTCGGCGCGGTCGGCGCGGACCCGGTGTTCGTGGTCCTGCGCATGCACGTCGCCACGCGCTGACCGAACGCGAGACGCCGGGCGCTCTTCGTCCCGCCCCGCCGTGGGGAGGGAAGGGGAGCGCCCGGCGTCGTGGGTTCTTCCGGAGCGGGCACCGAGCCGCCGCGGCGAACCGCGACGACCCGGACCCATCCATCAGAATGCTCGTATCGCCCTCAGGGGGTGATGATGAACTGCAGCCCGTTGGTCAGCGAGTCGTTGAACCCGTCCATGAGGGCGGCGTCGCGCGAGAGGTACTGGCAGTTCACCTGCTGACTGGAGGTCAGCAGCGGATCGATGCCGCTCTGGATGTAGTTGTTGAAGTTGCGCTTCAGCATTCCGGAGCACGGCGGGGCACCCGGCGATCCACTGTTCTTGGGCGGCAGGATGCGCATCGGACCCTTCACGCAGAGCTTGCCGTTGTGGAAGTTCAGGTTGAACTTCTTGTAGGCGTAGAGCAGGACGCCGAAGTCGTCCGGCAGCACGTCGTGCGCCTCGATCCGGAACGGGGAGGAGTCCGTCGCGCTCGCGAAGCCGGTGGCCGCGATGAACGGCACGCATCCCAGCGAGTTGGTCTTGCCCGTGCAGTACGTGAACGGCGCCGTGCAGATGCCGCCGGGCGTGGGCGGGGCGGCGATGAAGTTGGACGTGTTGCGCTGGCCGCCCTGGCCGCTCGGGCAGCGCTGGATGGAGTGAAGCGTCTGATCGCCCGCGGCATCCTCGTCCACCTGCGGCTCGCCGCCATGCAGGAGCACCAGGAGCCCGGGGTCGGTAGCGTCGCCCGTGCCGTACACGACGGCGTCCAGCAGTCCGACCGAGTGCACCAGCGTGCCGTTCGGGAAGTCGGAGGCGTTGCCGACGTACAGCCCGACGGCGTCGGCGCCGTTCTGCAGGAAGTTGTCCGAGTGGACGAGGTCGACGCCCGGAACGTTGGCGTTCCCGATGAGGAAGAAGCCCGCCGAGTTCGTCACGTACCCGTCGAGGTCGAAAGCGGCGTAGGAGGAATCCGTGCTGCCGGTGAAGTACACCGCGACCAGTCCGTCGAGGCTCGAGTTGCCCACCGCGCGGTCGTAGATCTCCACGAACTCCATCGAGTCGGTGCCGGGCGTGTCGGAGTCGACCTCGGAGATCAGGATGTCCGTCGTGACGACGGTCGGGCAAGGCCCCTTCGGCGTCGGGGCCGACTGCACGTACGTGGACGTGTTGCGCGCCCCGCCCGAGCCGTTGGGGCAGCGCTGGTTCGACTCCAGGTCGGCGCCGCTGCCGCCACCTTCGTCGACCTGCGGTTCCGACGGATTCAAGAGCAGGAGCAGCCCCGGATCGTCCGTGTCGCTCGTGTCGTAGACGAGGGCATCGACCAGGTTGGTGACCGTGACCAGCGTGCCGTTCGGGAAGTTGACCGCGTCGTCGTTGTACAGCGCGACCGCGTCGGCGCCGTTCTGCAGCAGGCCCGTGTTGTGGACCAGGTCCACTCCGGGAACGCCGACGTTCCCCAGCAAGAAGTAGCCGTTGACGTCGGTGCTGAAACCGTCCAGATCGAAGGCCGCATAGGAATCGTCGCCGTTCCCGTTGAAGTAGACGATCGTCAATCCGTCCAGCGGCGTGTTGCCGGCTCCTCCGTCGTAGAGCTCGACGAATTCCAGCATGTCGGATCCAGGCGTGTCGGCGTCGACCTCGTTGATGACGACTTGTGCCTGCGCGGTCGAAGTGATGAAGAGCGTCGCTGCAGCGATCAGCTGCAACGGTCTCCTGGTGCATGTGAACATCGGAAATCCCCTTTTCAATCCCCCTCGAGCAGCCTTGCGCCGCGTGCGCAGGCTCCTGCGATTCACCGCGAACGTAGCAGCCGATTCGCGCAGCGGGGGCGTCGTTCGATAAATCCCGATTGCCCTTGGTGGGGTGACGCTGAACGGTGTGAGCGCTCCGAAGCGCGTTTCCGAGCGCACTCATGAATACGTTCACGAACTCTGGAACGGATCGAGCACCGAGGGATCTCTCGTGCGCACTCGAGTGGTTCGCTAAGGGATCTCTCGTACGCACTCGACAGGGAGAATCCGTATCGGACGTCGGCCGCCGACGTGATCCGTCGAGTGCGTCCGCGCGTCACGGCGCAGGAGTCCGGTGTCCGACTCCGGGTAATCACCCAGCTCGAGAGATTCTTGTGTTCACAGCCGAAGGCTGTCCGAGACACGACCTTCGGCCGCTTCTCGGCCCTGCCGGCACTCTTCGGGCGCCGGCGATCGCGACGACCCGCTCCGCAGAGGGTCGGGCCGCGGCCCGCGGGCTATTCGTCCAGGGACACTTCGCGGGAAGTGTCGGCGGCCTTCTCGCCCGTCCAGCCGACGCGGACCGCGCCGCTGCCGCGCACGAACCAGCGCACGCGGACCTCGTCGCGGCCCGGAATGCCGGACTCGGAGACGAGGCGCGCGGGTTCGCGCTCGGCGAGCTCGATGCGCTCGGGTCGGAAGCGGTCCGTGCGGATGCCGCCGGCCAGGACCTCGAGGCCGTCGCCGGCGATCGTGAAGGCGTCCGGGCGGCCGACCTGCTTCTGCGCCGCGCGCGCTGTGCGCGTCGGGATCAGGTGGTCGTTGCGGAAAATCGCGTCGACGGCCTTCACGCCGCCGCCGAGGTCCTCGACGGTCACGGAGTCGACGCGCACCGACGGCATCTCGGCGGCGTGCTTCAGCGCGAAGAGCGCGTTGCGGTGCAGCATCTCCTCGATCAGGAAGCTCGGCGGCACGCGGCCGACGTCCTTGCGGAACCCGCCGATCTCGACCGGGCCGTAGAGCGGGTGCTCGTACGGGTGCCAGTCGACGAAGCCCGCGCCCATCAGGAGCTGGTCGTCGAAGAAGTGGCGGCTGGACGAACCTCCTGCGTCCTTCGTGTCCGGGTAGAGGCGCGAGTTCGTCCACAGTTCGTTGGTGAACGACACGATGCCGAGGCCCTCGTACGTCCACGTCACGAAACCGCCGTAGACCGTGTAGAGGTCCTCCCAGATGACCATGTAGCGGTAGAACGGCAGCATGCGCTCGCCGTCCTCGCCCAGGGAGTCGTACACGCGCACGTCGGCGCGCGGGTAGTCCCCGAAGTCCTTGGCGCCGGGTCCGCGCAGGATCATGCCGCCCGCGTTGTGGAAGGACTGCACCCCGGCGATGTTGGGGTGCTTCAGGATGAAGCGCGCGATCGCGCGCGTCTCGGGCCAGTACAGCGGGTAGGGCCCGGCGCCGTACTGCACGTGCCCCGCGCGCCAGAGCGACGGCCAGGCGCGGTTCATGTCGTAGCCACCGACGCCGTCCTCGTTGACGCGGCCGTCGCCGTCGTCGTCGATCCCCTCGGAGCCGAGCGGGACCCAGTCGCCCCGCAGCCCCTTGTCGTTGCTCGGCACGCGCTCGAGCACGCGCGGGTCGTCGGCATTCAGGCGGTGCGTGCCCTCGCCGGGCACGTACTTGCGCATCTGGACGATGTGTCCGTCGCCGTCGAGGTCGTTCGGTCCGTCCTCGTCGAGGAGTCCGTCGCCGTCCGAGTCCCACGGCTTGCGCCCGGTGCGCGAGGAGTGCGCGTTGTGCGCGTCGCGAAACCAGCTCGCGCGGCCGTCGGGGTTCACCATCGGCAGCAGGTAGAAGGCGCTGTTCGCGACGAGCTCGCGCACGCGCGGGTTCGAGTCACGGTTCTCGAGCAGGTACCAGGCCGCGTAGACGATGGCCTCCCCGCCCTGGACCTCGTTGCCGTGGACGTTGCCGTCGATCCACATGCCGGGCTTCGCGTCCGCCGCGCCCGTGGCCGGATCGTTCAGCGTGTAGACGCGCAGCTCGCGCCCCTCGCTGCTCGCACCGATGACCTCGTGCGAGAGCAGCGCGGGCCAGCGCTCCTCGAGGCGGTCGAGCAGCGCGTGGATCTCGTCGTAGTCGTAGAGGCGGTTCCACGCGATCTCGACCTGCGGCGAGTTGCCGGCGGCCGTGCCCGGGAAGCCCGACGCGGGCGCCTCCTGCGCGGCGAGGGTCAGGGCGAGCGCGGCGAAGAAGGAGGCGATCATCGCTGGACCTCGGGGTTCACGGTCTGACGGCCGGCGCCGTCGGTGTCGAGCTCCAGGGCGAGCGCGGTGGGGGACGCGGTGCGGACGAGCCAGCGCTCGGTGCGGCGCTCGCCCGACCCGTCGAGCTCCCGCACGAGCACCTGCCGCGGCCCGGCGAGCAGCACGTCCCCCTCGGAGAGGACCAGGCGCAGCCGCGCCGGGCGGACGGTGCGCGTGCGGCGCCCGGCCGCGGTCGAGAGCGGCAGCAGCGCGTCGTTGGCGAGCACGGCCTCGACCTCGTACAGGTCCGCGCCCAGCGCGCGGGCGGTGCACTCGGCCCACGCGGCGCGCGGCAGCATGCCGCCGAGCGCGACGACGAAGGCGAGCTGCTCGTTCGCGATCCGCTCCCAGCTCGCGCGCGGCGGCTCCGTGCGCGCGAACGGCGCGAAGCCTCCGATCTCGACGGGGCCGAGCTCGGGGTGGTCGAACGGCGTCCAGCCGACGTGGCGCCAGGCCTCCTCCGCGCCCGCGCCGTCGATCCACTTCAGCCGCTTGGCGTCGTCGGAAGGCTTGGGCTCGTCCTTCTTCTTCGCGATCTCGCCGGGCTCCGCGGCCGTGTCTTCGACGGCCGTCTCCGCCTCGTCGCCTGCGGCCGGACGCTCCGCGAGCACGGTGTTCGCTTCCGCGTCGTCGGCTGCGCCTGCTTCGTCCTCGGGCGGCTCGGGTTCCCCGGCTGCCCCATCTTCTTCGGGCTCGTCGGGCTTCGACTCCGCGGGAGCCGCACCGTCCTCGGCGCCGTCCTTCTTCGGCGGCGCCTCGAGCGGAAGGTCCCAGAGCACGGCGTTCAGCGCGAGCAGGCCGCGCTCCTGGTAGAGCCAGCGCTGGA